>CAILTC010000167.1 GCA_903837025.1 uncultured Bacteroidota bacterium
ACTATCATAACCATTGGTAGCATCTGTAATATACCCCACTAATAGTTGCTTGAAAGCTCCTTGGTCGTTAGATATGTCTAGCCAAATTCTATTTTTTTCGACAGTGTTAGTCAATTTACTTTTAGAATTGGTATTCTTAAAAAACTGGGAGTTATTCACTCCAGATGCGCCTCCTGAAATTCGCATATAATTCTTAAATTCAACAACACCATTTGCCAATAAACTGGTTGTAAAAAAGGCTTGTCCTGCTGCAATTTTACCATTTGGAATAGCTGTATTTGCACCAGAACTTATTGATTTTTTCCCGGCTGCAACTCCTCCAGTAAAATTATACTCTGCGTAATCGTCTTTCGTATATGCATAAGTCCCCGAACCTGCATTACCCGCCGAAATATTTGTGGCTAATTGAAGATCGGTGTTGTGAGTCCAGAAATAAATAGTCCCTTCGATAACCCCTGCATTGGCACTCAAAAAACTATTAGCATCTATTGCCGAAGGATATGGATTCCCAATAAGATTTGATGTTCCATCGATGGCACCGTTCCATTTTATTGGCACATCAATTATTCCATTGTTGGGTTTACCAATAAAAGAGGCTGAAAAAAAAGTGGGTGGCAAAGTCAATTGCGCTCCATAAATACAATATCCTACTCCAGCACTCATTGCTGTTGATGATGGTATTTCTTGTTTCCAATCCTCAGGAAAAACCGCAGTGTTAAAAGAATAGAATTTATTTGCAGGCGTATTAGGAGAAAACAATTGCAGGTTTTGATTGAATACGGGAGAAGACCAATAGGTATAATCTGTACTCCGAATTACTGGAACTATGCGTGAGTAAACTATAACTCCCGAGTTTGTATCAATGTCATTTGTTTGTACTAAACTACCACTTTGACTACTATTATTGCTTTCAAAAGTCATCGTTGCAGCTGGATCAATAGTGACAGCATTGGTTACCCTAATTGTTTTACCACTTTCAATTTTGAGTGTAGAAGCATTTACATTTAAATTATTTCCTATAAATAATTCAGCCGTAGGAATTGTTTTTGTCCCTGCTCCTGAAACTGTTAAATTAGAATATGCAGTTGTAGTTGGTGCCAAAGTAATAACTTGATCACCTCCAGCATATTCTATTGTCGAACCAGCTTCTAAAGTAACTGTTGGTGAATTCGTGTTATCTATGGCCGTATTTGCCGCTCCCGTAAAACCATTGCTATTCAATAGTTTAAAAGTCGCTCCGTTTTTTACTGTGAAAGTTCCTCCTGACTGAAATTTTAATCCTGTTGTAATTCCCGGATTAGAAACATTTGTGCCGCTTACAACAATATTCGCATAATTTATTATTGGTGCACTCAATCTAATATTAGTTGCCGATGTTCCTGTAAATTCAAAAGTTGTATTTTAGCTTTTTATTTATGGACAGAGTATTAGCTTGGACAACTGCAGGTGATTCTATGCCATATATCATTTGGTTTAGAGGAGATTATGAGTTAGGGTTAGATTTTGCTATTCTGATGAAGAA
>CAILTC010000168.1 GCA_903837025.1 uncultured Bacteroidota bacterium
CGGTATTCAATTAATAATTAATTGAATACCGTTTTTAAATTTATATAAAAAAAATAAATAAATTAAATCAAATTTTTATTGATGTAATCAAAACTTGTTTTTATAGATTCAATTGGATTCGGAATATAATTGGATTCATGTTCTAGGAAGAAACGTTTCATTCCTGATTGTTTTGCATGCGCAAAAATGGTCTTAAAATCGATTGTTCCTTGACCAATTGCAGCGTTAAAATCATGATTTGCTTTATCCATATCTTTTACGTGCCACATTTTGAAACGTCCCGGATGATTTTTGAATAATTGCAAAGGATCATTTCCTGAACGAACTACCCAATATAAATCCATTTCAAAATCGACTAAATTTTTATCGGTTTCATTCAATAAAACTTCATAACCTGTAGTATTTTCGAATTTTGTAAATTCAAAATCATGATTATGATAGGCTAATTTTAATCCGTTTGAATGACAAATTTGGGCAACTTTATTAATTCCGGCTGCCAATTTTTTGTAATCATCCACACTTTTACCTCTCAATTCTTGAATCACATAAGGAACTGTAATATATTCACTTTCTAAAATGTGAGCCGTTTCTATGTATGAATTTAAAGTATCGGTTTTGCCATCTTTGATATAACCATTAAAATCGAAATGATTGCTGGTCGCTTTCAAGCCGTTATCTTTCAAAATAGATTGAAAATCTTTGGGCGAAGTACCGAAAAATCCGTTTGTTGGAGAATAACCAAAAGTTTCTACTTCTTTAAATCCCGCTTTTCCAACTTGGGCAAGAACCCCTTTTACGTCTTTTGGCAAAGAATCTCTTAGCGTCCATAATTGTATTCCGATAGCACGTTTTTCCGAAGAAAAGGCTAGGGAAGGAGCGATGGCTAAAGCTCCTAAAGCTAAACCACCGTTAATTAAAAATTGTCTTCTTTTTATCATTATTTTATCTTTTTAGATTATTAAATATCGCAAATAGCGATTGCATTTCTTAGCGAAGCAATTTTGTCTGGATTTTTAGGAATAAATTCTTGCGCAACATACCCTTTATGACCAGTTTCGGCAATGGCTCTCATGATAGCAGGATAGTTTAATTCTTGCGTTTCGTCAATTTCATTTCTGCCTGGAACTCCAGCCGTATGATAATGGGCAAAATAGTGGTGATTATCTTTTATGGTTCTAATTACATCGCCTTCATCAATTTGCATGTGGTAAATATCATAAAGCAATTTGAAGTTTTCAGATTGTAATGATTTTGCCAATGCTACTCCCCAAGGTGTGTTGCAACATTGATAATCTTTATGGTTTATTTTGCTATTGAGCAATTCCATGACTAAAGTTACGTTGTGTTTTTCGGCCAAAGGAATTAATTTTTCCAATCCAAGTTTACAATTTCTCAAGCCTTCTTCATCGGTTTTTCCTCTTCGGCTTCCGCTAAAACAAATTAGATTTTTATACCCAGCTTTTGCCACAAGCGGAATCATTTCGGAATAATTTTTTATCAAAGTTTCGTGAAATTGAATGTCATTGAATCCGTCAACCAAATTAATTTCGGCACCATTACACATGGGAGAATCCAAACCATGTTTTTGCAAAATTGGCCATTCTTTTGGGCCAACCAAATCGATTCCTGCTATTCCTATTTTTTTGGCTTCGATGCAAAGCGTATCTAAATCAATATCGCCGAAACACCAGCGTGCAACGGAATGATTTATATTTCCTTTTAGTTTCAAAGGTTTGTTTTTTGAAGGTTTCTCTTCTATTGCAAAAGCCGATAAACTGGAAGGAAATCCTAAAGCGGCTGTTCCTGCAATAATTCCTTTAATAACAGATCTTCTACTTGGATTTGAACTCATTTGTATTATTTTTTTTAATTCTATTCAACTTCATAAAACTAAGTTATTTTTTGCCACGAAGACACGAAGTCTAAAAGTTTATCATTTTTTTTTTAAGTCCCAAATTGATTGGGAATGTATTCTCAAAATCATCTTTAACTCCCTTTTATTTGTTTTTTGCCTTCGTGGTAATTTATCAAGTTTTTTGAGCTAAAATCAAGCGGAGTAGCTAGGAAGCAACTTCTTTTTCAGAATTGTTTTTGTCATTAAAGAAAAGGGCAAAAATCAAGAATACAGTCAATGCAATTCCCGCAGGAATGATCCATACCATTTTCCAATCTACACCACCACTTATTGTTTTGTAATTATCAGTAATCCAACCGGCAACCATAAAACCTATTAACATTCCGACGCCATAAGTTGCAAGTGTAATTAAACCTTGTGCAGCACTTTTGTATTTTTCTCCTGCTTTTGAATTCGTGTATATTTGACCCGAAACAAAGAAGAAATCATAACAAATACCGTGTAAAGCGATTCCGAGAATAAGCATGAAACTCAACTCATGTGCGTTTCCGTAAGCAAATAAAACATAACGAATAGCCCAGGCCAACATACCAACTAAAATGGTTTTCTTAAAACCAAAACGTCTAAAAAATACTGGAATTAATAATAAAAATAATGCTTCTGATATTTGTCCGATAGCCATTTTTCCTGTTGGATTTTCTAAACCAGCTTCCGTCAAAAAGGGATGTGCATTTTGATAATAAAAGGCAAGTGGAATACAAATTAGAATAGAAGACACAAAAAAGATAGCGAAATTTTTATCTTTTAAAAGTTTCAAAGCATCAAGACCAATAATATCTCCAATTTTAATTTTTTCGTCACTCACTTTAGGTGGTGTTTTAGGCAAAGTAAAACTGAAAATTCCCAAAACAAAAGCAGCAATTCCAGCTAAAAGGAA
>CAILTC010000169.1 GCA_903837025.1 uncultured Bacteroidota bacterium
CAATTGGGATTATATTTTACTTTGCTTATGGCAAAAAAATAGCGTCTTGAACAATCCAGAAAAATAACATTATAAATACAAAAAAAGGGATTATAGAGTTTTTAAAAACTTTATAATCCCTTTTTTTATTTAGGATATTGTTACAAATCAAAAACTGACGTCCTTTTTGCTCGAACTAAATCTTTCAATCTAATCCAAAAAGCAAGCGTTAAATAAACACCAAACCACAAACCAGCCGTTACAAAAGTGATGTAAATAAAAAACAAACGCACGCTAGTAACCCGCATTCCTAATTTATCGGCAAGGCGGGAGGAAACATGAAAACCGTGTTTTTCGAAAAAATATTTGAGTTGTATAACTGCTCGCATTTTTAGTTTATTTATTGAATTGGCCAATCGTTTATTCAGAAAAACAAATTTACAACATTACAGCATTCACAGACAAACAAATCCTAAAATAACTGAATTAACTTTTCTTCAATAATACCATTCCGATGCCGCATTCTAAACACCGGCTTTTGTTGCAATATTCATTTTTGAGTTGCAACAAGGATTGGGATTCAAAAGCATTTTTTGATTTGATTCCGAAAGAAGCGAACTTATCCATAATCGCATTTTTTTCTGGAGCGACTTCGTTTAATAACCGAATCAAATCTTCGGAAGTTTCTTTCCCCTGACTTTTGGCGTAAGCAAATTGAAGCGGCATTATGGTATTTATAATAATCAAATCGATAAATGATTTAGAAAGTTGTTTCTTCTTTTTCGGGCTTTCTTTATCAAATTGATAATGATTTTGCCAATAATTCGATGCAGAAACACCGAAGGTTTCATAAATATTCGCAACTGAATTTGCCTCAATAATTTTCGAAAACAGATTTTGTTGAACATGGAATAAATAGGCCAATTGCGACAATCGAATCGTCGGGAAATTATCGGGCCGATGTTTGAAAAACTGAACAGCTTCGACCGCTTTTTTCTCTAATTGGTATTTATGCAGCAAATAAAAATAGCGAAATTTCAAATCCTTAAAATAATTATCTTCTTTTTCAACGTCTAATAATCCGGCGTTTCCTAGGAGCAAAGCTTCGAGGTTTTCGACTTCGAAACTTTCTTTTCTAATGATCGAAAACGGGATGGATTGAGCAATTTTCAAAAATATTTCACCATTGGTATTCAGTCCAAAATTTTTGGCCAAAAGGCAAAATAAGACCGCTTCCCAGTCGGAATTGGTTTCTTGCAAAAGCGCATAAATAGGTTTTGATTTTCTTTCTAAACGTTCGAAAAACAAACGTTCTTGCCAGTTTTTCATCGTGAATTCATTGATATCTTTTAATTGCTTTTCGCAAAAAATCCAAGATTTGGGAGTCATCAGCGTTTGATAATCTTCGATTGTAGCTTTTTCAACATAATTCTTAAGTTCTAAAACAGGAATTTCGGTGTTGTTTTTTCGGAATATTTCGGTATCATGTTCCCAAACTACGTGAAGAATTACGTTTTCATAAGACGCATCTCTTTCGTGATGATGCACATACCAATCGGAGGATTTGAGATGAATTTCGACATTTCCAGCCCACTTTTGATTCCAAATAATAATTTGAGCATTGAAAAAATCGGGGCCTGCAAGTTCTAAATAGTGCCCAACAGTAACGATGGTGATTTCCTCTCCGTTTGAAGTTTCCAAATTCAGGGCGTTGAACTTCTTAAATTTCCAAAGATAATGGAGGAATTCTTCTTTCATTTTAGACGTCTTAGATATTAGATAGCTAGACTAAAGTAATGAAAAAGTAACAACTTAGATGAAAAAAAGTAAAAATAAACTGATAAATAGGATTAGATGGCATCCGTTCCTCGCAATGACTAACGAAGTAAATACAATTTGGCGCAAGCCCGCGCATCAGATAATGCTTCGTGGTGGTTTAACGCAATTTTCATTTCGCGACAACAATCACTTAATTTGGTTGGTTTCAAACCTTTGGCCTTGTATATTTTCACAGTACATTCCCAGCGAGAACCAATATTCAGAGCCTCATAATCTAAGCCGTAAAGCGCCATTGATTTAGCAAGAACATTTCTGTCGAAGCTTTCGTTATGAGCTACAATTACCCGATTTTGAAGTCGTTTTTGAATCTCTGGAAACACTTGCGCAAAGGTTTTTGCGTTGATGGTATCGCGTGGATAAATACCATGAACAGCTATTGTATAAGGAGAATATTCGTTTTTTGGCGGTTTGATTAAAGTGACGTATTCGTCAACAATAACACCGTTTTCGACAGTAACAATTCCTACCGAGCAAGGATGATGGGCAATGGCAGTTTCAAAATCTATAGCAGTGAAGGTCATTTGATTTATGATTTTAGATTTTTGAGATCTGATTTTATTCGAAGAAATTCCAAACTAAACCAAAGCGAATTGTAAAATCACGATACGGATTATTCGGCGCTGCATAAAAATTATTTCCCGAAAGCGACGAATTAAAATGTTCCGCAATTAGGTAAACTCTAGTTCGTTGAATTTTTCCATTAAAGAATAAATCAAAGTTGGGATAATTACCAATTTGTTTCTTGTTTTGAACAAAAAACTCACCAATTACCGGATTGTAATCATTGGCATAATAATTTGTAAAATAGTTAAAAGTCACCCCCGTTTGAAAATACAAAGCTTTATGAAACATATCATTCGAATAATAAAACGTGTTTCTGGTTACAATTTCAGGAACGTTTAAAATCAAATTATTTTGGGTTGTTTTTTGATATAAAACAGAATTATCTAATGCAAATCTCCCGAATTTAAACTCTTTGCTCACTTTGGCCGAAACATAATTTATAGTTCCGCTGTATTGTTTTGGAGCAATGATTTGCTGATTCAATGCCATTTGATCGGCAGTAGTCACATCGGCAAAATACAAATGATCGTTTAACGTAGAAAATTGCAAGGAAGCATCTAACCAAGGCGTTATAGCATTTGCACTAATCGCATTTATTTTTTCGTTCTTGAAATCATTAGACCAATTGTAATTCACAAAACTACTCTGATACAAATTATAATTATTATTAGGCAACTTGTTTATGTTTTGATAGCGAAAAAACAACTGCGTTTTGTCACTCCAATCATATTGCATTTTGGCATCAAGATTTGACAAATTCTGATTGGTAAGTGATCTTGAATAGATAAATTTCCCCGTCCATTTATTTTTTTGATACTCATATTGACCGCCAACATTATCTATTCTAACATTTAATGCCGCAGGAATAGTGTTAGAATCTAGAATTAAAATTTGATGATAGTAGTAATTATTTGTAAAATCTTCGGCAAAAAACTGAAATTTTCCTAAAGTAGTGTTTTCATAAACAAGCCCCAATTTATTATACATTCTATTGTATTGGGTTTGATCATAAATGTTGGCAGTTTTATAGGAATCTCCAAATCTATTGATAAAAGCGTTACCAACAGTAGACTGAACAGTTATTTGACTATAAACGAAGTTTTTATTTTCATAATTAAATTGATGTGCAACATATAGATTATTGTTTCCTTTGACTGCATTAATTCTAATTAAATCATCAAAAAACAGTCGATTTCCGTGCAAATACGATTTTGCATCGGTCAAATAAACTTCGAGTCTTTGTCGGTTTGTAAAATCCGTATTTCCACTTTCAAAATCTTGTGGCGTTGTAATTCCGCCATTCTCCCCACTCGAAAGATCTTGAGAAGTAAAATGTGCATTCACCGAAAATCTATTGTCTTTGGTATTATAGCTTGTGGTAAATCTAAAATTTCCGTTGCTATTAGTTTGGTTTATATATTTTCCTAGAGAACGCAACCCCTTGTAGGCAATCGAAAAATTGAGTTGCGGTGAGGTGTTTACCGCTATAAAAGCATCTACGGATTGCCCTTGCGCCATTACGGTTTTCGAATATAATTCGGTTACTGGAGTTGCCACCGAAGCGTATCGAATTTGGTTCGCTTCTAGGAAATCAAAATGTTTTGCCTTGAAGCCAAATTCCGGAAAAGGAGAATAATCCGTTAAGCTATATTGCAACGTATTATAAGTTCCACCTTCATTCGAAAATGGCAAAAGCCCGAAAGTATCTTTACGCAAATAATTAAAGCTGTAGAGTTTTTTTATGGTTAACGAAGTATCGATATAAGTAGTATCTCGTTCTAGCGTGATGATGCGGTACATATCCATAGTAGCCACCTTCTTCTTTGCTTTTTTTATAGAATCCGAGCTATTGTATTTGCTGCTATAATCTAATCTATTCGTCTTATTCGCTTGAGAAAATAGAAAAAATGGCATTATAAAAAGAGATAAGAAAAAGAAAATCCTCATTTGAAATGGTATATAATTAGGCAACTATTTTTATAATTTTATTCGAGCAAAGGTAAATGAAAAAACATATAAATAAAACAACACACTCATTTATGGGAATGTTTTAGCAAATGGAAATCGTGAAAGGTTTTTGAAGAAATTTTTATCATATTTGTTGTACCAATAAAAACGCATATGTTACTCCATAATTTCTCCGAATTTCTATTAGAAACCGGCACTGACGAAGCTGGTCGTGGCTGTCTTGCTGGCCCAGTTACGGCAGCGGCAGTAATTCTTTCGCAGGATTTTGAAAATATAATATTGAATGACAGCAAGCAATTATCCGAAAAAACCAGAGAAAAGCTCCGACCCATTATCGAAAGCCAAGCCATTACATTTGCTGTAACGCATTTGCATCCGAAAGAAATTGACGAAATCAATATCCTGAACGCTTCGATGAAAGCAATGCAAGAATCGGTTTTAAAATTAAACGTAACACCCGAATTTATAATTGTTGATGGCAACCGAAAGCTCAATGCAAAATTAGGATTGAAAAGTACTTTTGGTAAACGCTTTTCGAAAACTGAAATCGAAATCTTAAAATCGATTCCCAACCAAAGCATTATAAAAGGCGATTCGAAGTATTTGAGTATTGCCGCGGCTTCGGTGCTGGCAAAAACGTATCGTGATGATTATATGAACCAGATTCACGAGGAATTCCCCATGTACAATTGGAAGAAAAACAAAGGTTATCCGACGAAAGAACATCGGGAAGCGATACGCAAATATGGCGTGACGAAATACCACCGAATGACTTTTCGCTTATTGCCCGAACAATTGAAACTGGAGATTTAGATTGGTTTACTAGATTTCAATCTTGGTGAAATAGCTGATTTTTCGTTAAACTTTACTATCATAGCCCTGTCTGGGTTGTGAATTAAAACGAAGTTTTACTTTAAGCTTACTAAGCATTGTATAGTAAAGGTTGAAAATTCTAACTATCCGTTTTTGTTCTTTTTTTTTAAGGTGTCGTCACTCCCTAATGTATATAAATTTTAGATTAATATACTCCAAAAACTATTAATACCGAACCAATTCTCAGAAAACATGAAGCTATTATAATGATGTTAATATACTAATTAATAACAAAACAAAACTCGAAAATACTTATTGTTAATCATTTATATTTTTTTTGTAATATTGCGAAGCATTAATAATGAAATATAAACATTCGCAAAAAATAATAACCAAGAATTACATGAATTAAAAACTAAGAGTTATGCACAAAAATTTAAAAAAAACAGTGTGGCTTTTTATATTACTTACCTTACCTGTAAGATTCTACGCTCAAAAAGATGTGACACAGTTCCTTGGCATTCCTGTAGATGGGAGCAAATCTGAAATGATACAGAAATTAAAAGATAAAGGATTTACAATTAGCCCTAATAAAAAAGATGCTTTAGTTGGTGAATTCAATGGAACAGATGTTAATGTAGTTATTGTAACAAACAATAATAAGGTATGCCGAATTATGGTTTCTGATGCCAATACAAAGAATAAAACGGATATTAGAATAAGCTTCAACAAACTCGTGCAACAATTTCAGAATAACAAAAAGTATCTTCCTCTGCCAGAATCCACTATATCAAAATACAATATACCAGAAGACGAGGACATCTCATATGAAATATCTGTAAAGAGTAAACGTTACGAAGCTCTTTTTTATCAAAAGACATCAGATTATGACTCTTTAGCGATTGAAATGAGCAATCTTTACATAAAAGAGGTGCGTAATGATTCAGATAAGGAACGTCTTACTGTGATAACGAAAAAAATGATTGATGATAGTCTAAAGAAATCCGTTTGGTTTATGATTAGTGAGAGTTATGGAAAATATTTTATCTCAATATACTATGACAACGAATATAACAGAGCAAATGGAGAAGGACTTTAATTATAAAATGGACTAGTAAATGTGTCATCAAATACAAAACCTGCCTCTAATATCCATTTGTAAATAGTGGGACTAAACTTCCCGAACGCCCCAGCTATGCGGTAAATATCTCTTCCTCGCTAGCGCGGTTTTGCAAATCCAACCCAAGAACATCGGGAAGCAATCAGAAAATATGGCGTGACAAAATACCACCGAATGACATTTCGGTTGTTGCCAGAACAATTGAAACTGGAGATTTAAGCTGTTTTCCTAAATTACAATCTTGACGAAATCGCTTTTTTTGGTCAATTTATAAATAGTTTAAACTAAATTCTCCTTCATAACTACTAGTTGTCGCAACCGAAAACCAGTACAAATCTTCTATAATCTGTGTTTCTAGTCTCAAAGAAATACCTTCGATCGTAACTAAATCTTCGATAACTTCAAAAGTGCTAAATTCGAGAAAAGCGCCATAACCCAAAGCTTTGGCAACCGCTTCTTTTCGTGTCCAAAATTTTAAAAAAAGAGATTCCGGCGATGTGTTATTCGAAATAACATCCCATTCTTTTGATGTAAAATAGTCTTTATAGAGCGTATAATCTATTTGCTTTTCTATTTCAACATCAATCCCAATGATGCCGTTTTTTACAAATCCCAAAAACACATTTTCCTCGGAATAGGAAATGCTAAAATCGAATGAAGCATCAAAAAAAGGTTTGCCATGTTTGTTGTATTTTAAATGCGCTAAACGATACTTATTTTCATTTAATTGATGCTCCATTAGCACTTTCTCTAGGAGCAATAATCCTTTAATTCTGCCTTGTTGTTTTTGCACGGAATTGTAACTTCTTATTTTATGCTGAAGAAAATTCGGCAATGTAGAAATCTTACAAATAATTTCGTCTTTAGGCATACCAATGTGGTTCCTCTTTATATATATTTGCATAGAAACAGTTTTTAAGAACAAATATATCGCTTTCTCTTAAACCTTTTTTGTTATTAAAATTCTAAATAAAAAAAGATCATTTAATGGAGGAATTAAGCATAATAGTAGGCGAAAAACGTCAAGATTTTTTCATTGAAGAAAGTTTAATATCTGTTTTTAAAACGACAACTTCTCATTTCCCAGAGAAGATTTCTCTCTATTATAAAAACCAATCTATTACATATCAAGAACTAGATAATTGGTCGGATGCGATTGCGTATCAACTACAATCAAAAGGATTAAAAAGCAGTGATGCCTGCCTTATTTGGTGGAATCGTGGTCTTGAACTCCATGTTGCTATTTTGGCCATTTTAAAATGTGGCGCAACTTATGTACCGCTAGATTTCGAAATGCCCGAAGAACGTGTTTTGTTGGTCATGGAGGATATAAAAGCGCCGTTTATTATTACCTCGCATCCTTTTAGTCATTCGTGTACCGTCATAAACGACTTAAATTATACCCCAGAAGATACGAGTAAATTTATAGCTGTAAATTTAGATCCAGACACGAATGCTTATGTTTTATTTACCTCTGGAACCACCGGAAAACCAAAAGGAATTCCGATTACCAATCGAAATATATGCCATTTTATTCGATCTGAAAATTCCGTTCTTACTGTAAATTCATCGGATAAAGTATATCAAGGATTCTCGGTTTCGTTTGATATGTGGTGCGAGGAAACTTGGATCAGCTATCTCGTTGGCGCTTCCTTATGGATTGCCGATAGCGTTACTTCAAAATCGATTGATGAGTTAAGCACTATTTTATTCGAAAATGAAATTACCGTTTTGCATGCCGTTCCTAGTCTTTTGGCGGTGATGGAAACTATCGATTTAACAAAGTTACGTTTGATTAATGCAGGTGGCGAAGCCTGTACTCCGCTAGTTTTGAATAAATGGTCGAATGACAATCGGGAATTTTATAATTCGTATGGTCCTACCGAAACTACCGTGAGTGCTTCGATTGCGAAACTAACAAAAGGCGAAATTATAACCATTGGCAAACCCCTTCCTAATTATGGTTTGGCTATTGTAGATGAAAACAGGAATCCAATTTTGATAGGAAATCACGGAGAATTAGTGATTTCAGGAATTGGCGTAAGCAAAGGATATTTGAATTTAGAAACACTTACCAAAGAAAAATTTATTCCCAAAAACGACTCCTTAAATGCTTTGCCAGGCGCTATAATTTACAGAACTGGCGATGCCGCTTATATGGATGAACATAAAAACATCCATTTTATTGGAAGAATTGACAGCCAAGTAAAACTAAGAGGTTTCCGAATCGAATTAGAAGAAATCGAAAGCCTATTAAACGACCAAGAAAATGTGCTACAAGCCGCTGTAGCACTCAAAAAAGATTCGAATGACCAAGAACAATTAACGGCTTATGTTGTTCTAAAAAAGGATACATTCTTTGTTTTTAGTGAATCCAAGTTAAAAGAAAACCTACAACAGCAATTACCCTCCTACATGATTCCGCTAGTTATCATGGTATTAGAGGAATTACCCCGATTAGCAAGCGGAAAAATAGACCGAAAACTATTGCCAATTCCTGAAAATTATTTGGCACAAAATACCGCTCCAATACACATTCTCGAAACCGATGACATGGGTACCAAAGCGATAAAAATATTGCATAAAATCTTCATAAAAGAAGACATTACCCTAGAAAATGATTTCTTTACCGATCTAAGCGGGCATTCGTTATTGGCGGGTTCTTTTGTTAGTTTGATGCGTTCCGAAGCCAAAGTGAGTCACGCTTCGTTAAAAGATATTTATCAGTACCGACCGCTTTCGGCATTGGTCAGCAAATGGGAATCTACCGTTAAAGGAGAGTCCAAAGAACCTCGAGTTTTTAATACCGTTTTGAACAGTCATTATTATTTATGCTGGTTTGCCCAAAGTGTAGCCTTAATTTTGATTTTCGGATTCTTGGCAACCGAGATTTTTATTCCTTATTTAGCGTATTATTTTACTCTTTTAAATACCGAAAATTATTTAGAATCCGCAATAAGTGCCCTTCTAATGTTTTGCCTAATTCCTCCCGTTTTCATCGGATTAGGAATTGCCGTTAAATGGATCGTAATCGGAAAATACAAAGAAGGAAAATACCCTCTCTGGGGAACGTACTATTTTAGATGGTGGTTCGTTAAAACTTTTAATAAAATCGTTCCCACCCAATTTTTCAACGGAACCCCTTTATATCCAGCCTATTTAAAAATGCTCGGCGTTAAGATAAAAGCAGATGCACAATTGAGTTCCTTTACCATGGGAGCCGAAGATTTAATAACCATAAAAAAAGATGTAAGCATCAGTTCGAATGTTATTTTGGACAATGCCGTAATCGAAGAAGGCTTTTTTATCCTATCCCGAATTACCATCGGAAATCACGGTTATGTGGGCAGTAGCTCTATCCTAGAAGGAAATACGACTATCGAAGATTGGGGCGAATTGCAAGATTTAAGCCTTTTGCAAAAAGACAAAACAATTGGTTATGCCCAAATCTGGAAAGGGAGTCCATCGCAATTGATAAAAACCAGAAAAGAAGAGGAACTTTTATACCCGTTGAAAATTTCAAAAAGAAGACTATTTGCCTATAAAACAACTTATTCGCTGCTATTGTTACTCTTTCCGTTATTTATTCTAGTTCCTTTGATCCCCACAATAATAGCTATTTCTGAACTTGACAATGCCGCTGGCTATTTTGAATTCTATTACCTTTGGATAACACCGTTATTAAGCATCATCTATTTATTTTTGTTTGCTTCCTTTAATGTGATTTTGAGTAGATTACTTCAAAAAGGCATTCAACCCGGAGAATATCCGGTATATGGTCGGTTTTATGTCAAAAAATGGGTAGTCGAACAATTAAATTCACTTTCGTTAATTGTCTTACACCCTATGTATGCGTCGGTATTTATCTCTAGCTATTTCAAGGCTTTAGGCGCAAAAATCGGAAAGGACACCGAGATTTCGACAGCAAGCAACGTGACCCATCCCTTACTCGAAATAGGGACACGTTCCTTCATTGCCGATGCGGTAACTCTTGGCGAATCGGATGTAAGAGGGCAACGGTTATTTTTAGAAAAAACAGTAATCGAAAACAATAGTTTCGTAGGCAATAGTGCCTTGATTCCGCAGGGATACCAGCTTTCCAGCAATATGCTAATAGGCGTATTGAGCGTTCCTCCTTCCGATGAACAGTTGACTACAGAATCCTTCAATGATTGGTTTGGATCTCCGGCAATTGGAATTCCGAGGCGTCAAGAAAGCGAATTATTCGATGAAACTCAAACTTTTTCTCCGTCTAAAAAAACATATTATACCAGAGCCACAATAGAATTTATTCGGATTATTCTCCCGCAAACCGTAATCTTAATTTGCAGTATTTACTTCATAGCCTACACCAGCGAATTGATGGCAACAAAATCGGTTGGAATGATTCTGGGATTACTTCCTTTTTACTATCTGTTTTTTATGGGGATTCCGGTGCTATTAATTCCTGTTTTGATGAAGTGGATTTTAATTGGCAAATACAAAGAAAGCAGCCACCCTATGTGGAGTTTACAAGTTTGGAAAACAGAAATGATTACCTCAACGTATGAGGCTTTGTGCATTCCTTTTCTATTAGAATATCTAAAAGGAACGCCTTGGCTCCCTGTTTTTTTACGGTTATTTGGTGTCAAAATAGGAACAAAAGTAATGCTGAATACTTCCGATTTTACAGAATTCGATATGGTAACCATTGGCAATGACTGTGCTTTGAACGAAGATTGCGGCCCTCAAACGCATTTATTCGAAGATCGGGTGATGAAAATAGGGAAAGTTGAAATTGGCAATCGAGTAACCATCGGCAGCCGAAGCATCATTTTGTACAATACCAAAATAGAAGACGACGTAAACATTGGCGATTTATCACTCGTGATGAAAGGAGAGATTATTCAAAAAGAAACCCAATGGGTGGGAAGCCCGATAAGTGAGAAATAAAATGATTTTAAAAGTCTAATTCGTTTGAAAATCTGCACCAAAAAGCTTCGTGAAATGTTTTAGAATTTTTGCTTTCACTTCGGCTTCATCCACTTTTTCAACTCCAAGTTCTACGTTTAAAGAAGTTACTGCTTTAGCCCGAATACCAGAAAAGTTGAAACTGAAGATTTAGCTTGTTGTTTTTTAATAAAACTCCTTTTGATGATTTACAACGAATTATTTATATATTTGAAAATAAATAAAGTCTGACGTTTGTCAGACAAAGCCACCCAATTTAGGGGTGATAAGTCTGACTTTGTCAGTCCTATATACTAGTTATCTACAACTTTTCATTCAACCCTCCCATTTGCACTTAAAGTGTTGTATTCATTGACTTTATAAAATTGAACAATGCAATTTTAAGCAACAAAAAGCAACGAAATACTTGTTTTGTTGTACCCAATGTTGTACCTTCGTATTACGATGCACCCGATTGAAACCCCTTATTTTAAAGTACCTTCACTCCTTTGCACCGCCTTTCAAATATAGTACAACAATCCTAAATTCCTATTATTATGGCATCAATTAAACTAATTTTAAGAACACACCAGGTAGACCAAACAGGACACAGCCCTTTGTATATCCGAATTATAAAAGATAGAAAAACGAAATTTATCACTGCTGGAGTGAAACTCAAAGAGAACGAGTGGGATGAAGTAAAACAGAAAGTAAAAAAGAACCATTCCAATAGTGCCAGAATGAATGCTGCATTATCACAAAAAATTGCAGATGCTGAAGGTCAGGTTGGAAAATCCGGTCAAATTGACCACCACTTTCCAGTTTAAATTGACCACCATTTCCGGAGCAAACTGACCACCACTTTCCAGTTTAAATTGACCACCTAATTTTGGGGGTAAATTGGCAATAAAAAACTACTCACTTTTTTCATGTTGTTAGAACCATAAATTCGTTAAAAAAAACGGATTATGGCAAACAAAATAACAGACATGAGTAAAATTAGAAAAGCAATTAAATTCTATTGTAACGGAAAAAGTAAGTTGTTTATAAGTAAGTACTTATCGCTTTCCAGAAATACCGTAAAGAAGTATATTTCTTTATTTGAAACACTAGGACTAAGTTTTGAAGCAATTAATGAAAAGACAGATGCTGAACTAGAACTTTTGTTTTCACATACAACTGTGGAATCAATTAGTCCCAAACTGCAAATTCTTTATGATTTTTTCCCTAAAATGGAACGAGAACTGAAAAAAGTTGGCGTTACCATACAGCACATGTGGGAACAATATATTGCCCTAAACCCCGATGGCTACAAGAGTTCACAATTTTGTTATCATTATAAAATATGGGGTAAACGAGTCAATCCAGTAATGCACATGAATCACAAAGCGGGTGATAAAATGTATGTGGATTATGCTGGAAAAACACTCTCTGTTGTTGATAAAGACACAGGAGAAATCAAAGAAGTACAGTTTTTTGTAGCCATATTAGGAGCGAGTCAATACACGTATGCCGAAGCCTCCATGAGCCAACAAAAAGAAGATTTTGTTACTTCTGTAGAGAATGCCATGCGTTTTTTTGATGGTACTCCTGCTGCAATTGTTCCAGATAATTTAAAATCTGCAGTAATAAAAAGCAGTCGTTTTGAACCAACAATTAATGAAACCTTAGCAGATTTAGCCGAACACTATGAAACTACAATCTTACCTGCTAGAGCTTATAAACCAAGAGACAAGTCATTAGTTGAAGGAGCTGTCAAGATTTTGTACAGAAGGATTTATGTAAATTTAAAAGAAACTAAATTCTTTTCTTTGGAAGAATTAAATCAGCAGATATGGGATTTACTTGATTCTCATAATGATAGAAAACTCACTGCACGTCCTTATTCTCGCTTGGAATTATTTTTGGAAGATGAGCAGCAAAAACTACGTCCACTGCCACAAGAACGTTTTGAAATCAAATACCAATGCTTTGCAACAGTAATGCAGAACGGACATGTTCAATTAAGTCAGGATAAAAACTATTACAGTGTTCCCTATCAATATGTGAAGAAAAAAGCCAAACTATTGTACACTAAATCAACCGTAGAGATTTATTATAAATACAATCGAATAGCAGTCCATACGAGAAATTACAAACCTTATGTCTATACCACAACACCTGAGCATTTAGCAAGCACACATCAATTTGTAGCCCAATGGAGTGCTTCTCGCTTCATTGATTGGGCCAATAGCATTGATGAGTCAGTAGGAGATTATATCCTGCAGATAATCGAAAGTAGAAACCATCCTGAGCAAGCCTATAAAAGTTGTTTGGGAATACTAAACTTTGAGAAAAAGGTTGGAAAACAGCGATTAATAAATGCTTGTAAACGGGCTCTTGATTTTAAGATATACAATTTTAAGACCATCCAGAATATTTTAGAAAACAACTTAGACCATGTTGATTTTGAACAAGAATCCGAGCAAGAACTCCCAAATCACAGTAACATTAGAGGTAAACAGTATTATAACTAAATTAAAATCAAATAATTATGAATGAATCAACAGTAACAAAAATGAAACAAATGAAGCTTTATGGAATGCATAATGCTTTTAAAACAGCTATTGAAAGCGGAAAAACAGACCATTACACTCTCGACCAATTTGTGTCTATGATTATTGATGCAGAATGGGATGAAAGGCACAATCGTCGTATTGAACGAAGTATCAAGAATGCCCGATTCCATTACAAATCCAATATTGAAACTATCAATTTTGACCAAGCCCGTAATCTTGACCGCAACATGGTACTTCGTCTAGCGGAATGTGAATTTGTAGAAAAAAATGAAAACATTTTAATTACTGGAAGTACAGGTGTAGGTAAAAGTTATTTAGGTACCGCATTAGGTTACCAGGCCTGCATACAAGGTTATAAAGTAAGTTACTTTAATACTTCGAAGTTGTTTGCTAAATTAAAAATGGCCAAAGCAGATGGTTCTTACTTGCGAGAACTGGCCAAAATAGAACGGCAAGATGTTATTATTCTTGATGATTTTGGGCTCCAAGCCTTGGATAGCCACAATCGAATTACCCTTTTAGAAATCATCGAAGACAGGCATAATAATGGTTCTATAATTGTAACCTCACAAATACCAGTTCAAGGGTGGTATGATATAATTGGAGAAAAAACCATAGCTGATGCTATTTTGGATAGATTAATACATCAATCGCATCGTCTTGAATTAAAAGGGGAATCAATGAGAAAAAAAAGAGGTACTAATAAAGTTTAATATTTTTAGGTATATTTGAATAATTAACAGATGAAAAAAAGTAGTTTTTTATGAAAAATTGGGGTGGTCATTTTACTCCGGAATTAGGTGGTCAGTTTGAATTGGAATCAGGTGGTCACTTTAAATTGGAATTGGGTGGTCAATATCACCGGAATATGCAGTTATAAGCCAGCAGTGCTCAGATCTACTAGGTGAAATTACGTCGTGAAATAATTTAACCGTCATATTAATATTGCTATCGATGTCAAAGTTATAAAAAACTGCGACTACTAGTATTTATTATGGAATGATTTTTTAAAATCGTCTAGTGTAGCATATGATTATTATTTTTGATGTCGTAAAACTTTCTATTATGCTTCAAATTTAACTGAGAAACAAGTAAACAGATTGCTGATAATTAGATTTTGAATTTATTCTATCTTTAAGTATGAAACTAAGTCATGAAAGTATGTGGACGACCATATATCTAATTGTTGAGGATCTTTTATAAATCGAATTACATCTCTCTTTACATATTCCATATTTACAGTGTCAATTTTTTGTGATAGCAATTCTTTGAATTCCTTTTCTGAAATTGTTTCCTCTTTCCAGTCGCCGCTATCTTTTGCTCTAGTTAAGAAATGACTTAGATCAAGTTTAATTCCTTTCTTAATATACCATTCCATGTCGTACCAGTCACGTCCTTTTACATTAGTTCCCCATTTACGGAATAGTAGTGCATGCATCTTACCAGCAAAGAGATCTGGTAGAGTAAAACACTTAACATAGAAAGAGAAAGGCTGTAAGAGAAGTTTTTCTTCTATTTTAAAATTCAAAGGGGGTTCTGTATCTACCTCGATCTTGATTTTTATGTTAGCTTTAGTGTCCAGACCAATTTGAGGTATGATAGTTTCCAGTTTTAATTCACTCCATAGGGTTTCCGATTTTAGGAAAGCTGAATTGATGTTATTCTGCTTCACTTTCTGTTTCTTACTTATACTTACATTCATGCCTAATGCTGCAAATTCATTTACAATTGCATCTTGGTACTTTTCCAAAGAGAAATCTTGTTCTGCTTGTAGTAAAGAGAAATCAAGGTCTTCGGAGAAACGCTCCAGTTTATGGAATATTCTCAAAGCTGTACCTCCATAAAATGCTGCTTTGTCAAAAAAACCAGAGCGGTAGAGCCCAGCCAGAGCAATTTCCTGCATAATTTCGCGAAGTGCAGATTGTGCTTCTTCTTTGTTTTTAGGTTTGTAACTTTCAAGCCATTCTTTTATCATAATTTCTCTATCATTTTTATTACTATTTCCAAGCTGTCTTTTTTTGGTGCATCTGATAACCAAGAACGCATTTGAGTAGTATCAAAATCTTTTAAATCGGATTGTTCCATTCTTAGATTTTCGAAAACATAATTTTGGGCATTTTTCATGCTTCTCAGTATAACCCCCGGAGTAGTTACTATTTTATCAGCCAGTGCTTTTTCTGGTGATGCCATAATTACCCTCTGATTCTCCTGAAGTTTTACATTCTTAATTCCAAAAGCATAATAAGGTAGTGGAAGATAGGAATAACTATATAATCCAATTGAAGTCTGGAAGTCTTTTGAAGGTTTTGTTGTCATCGATGTTACTGTGTATACACGTTCTGGAATCAAGCCGTAATGGGATAAGGCGGTCTCCATCGATAAATAACTTGGACCATAAATATGATTGGCAATTAAACTACTTTCAGGCATTTGCATATTTACATTTTCCCCGGGAATGTAGATTCCTCTTTTTACAGATTTTATTATTCCTTTGTCTTTCAGTGTTTTAATTTTATCGTTAGGTCGCTTGTATTGACGCAGTAGGCTGGTCAAAATTTGATGGGTTATTGGCTGTCCTTCAAACGCAGATAATAATTTGCTGAAATCCATGATTAAGATAATTTTGTGAAATTATAAATAGACAATCGATTTTTTATCGATTATCTATTCGCAAATATACATTTTTTGTTGTGGTTTTAAAAGTGTTTAATCGATATTTAATTTATTTCTTATTCGTAAATATACACATAAATCATATAAAGGTGTTTTATCAACAAATTAATTATAAACTACTATGATTGAATATAAATAATTTAAAAACAGGAAGGCACTTTCAATTTTACGGAGTTTTGATTCCCTTTTGGTGAGTCTTGATAATGAAATTTTGCATAGTATTATTAGTTTAAAAAGTTCGAACTAATTTTTTTGAAAAGAAAAAAGGAAAAAAAAGAAAGCTGAAAATACAGTAGGAATGACGAACGGGAATGGAGGGAGACACGACCGACTGGAAGTGAGGAATGGATGGTAAATTTGCTGCATTTTTTTTACTTTCTTTTCAAAAAAAATGCACTATAGTTCTTGTTGGATTTACAGGAGAGTTCTTTTGG
>CAILTC010000170.1 GCA_903837025.1 uncultured Bacteroidota bacterium
AATCCCATTTTTATAAGAAACCCAACTAAAATTATAAAAATGCATTAACATATTTATAATATCTAAAAAACTGAAGCTCAATTTTAGGTTCTATTTTGATGATGACAAACGAAAAGGAATTCAATAGATTACTAATAGAAAACGCTATTAAAGTATAAAGAATTTAACTTATGAAAAAAAATAAGATACTCATCGTTGAAGATGAATTAAATTTAAGAGACACTATCAAAGATTTACTAGTTCTATATAATTACGAAGTAAAAGGTGCGGAAAATGGCCAAAAGGCATTAGAAATATTAGACAATTGGTCACCTGATTTAATAATAAGCGACATAACAATGCCTGTTATGGATGGTCATTCATTTCATGAAATCATAAAAGAAACAAAGATTTTGAATCAGATACCATTTGTTTTTTTAACTGCAAAAAACGATGAAAATGAAATGGAAAAATGTCTTTTAAACGGCGCGGATCTTTTCTTGACAAAGCCTTTTAAAACCGAAACATTAATAAAAATTATTCAATCAAAAATTAAAAGATTTGAAGAAATAAAAAACACAAATAATTCTATTAACCCCAGCGAAAGCAACTATTTTTTACATGAAATAAACACCCCTCTTTTTGGGATTTTAGGATCGGTTAATCTTTTAATAAATCCAAAACATAGTCTTAAAGAAAATGAAATTGAATTTTTCTATCACACAATCAAAAACTCTGGAAAACGATTAGACAGAACATTAAAAAACTCTATTCTTTATCAAAATCTTAAAAATAACAAAATTGAATTTCCTGAAAATTCATACTCCGAAATATTAAAAACCTTTTCTAAAGTTAAGGATGAAATTGCTGATTTAAACAAAACTCAAGCTAGAAGGATAACCTCGACAATTGAGGAATCTAATCTTAAAATCCAAAAAAAACATTTGTATTTCATTCTTTTTGAATTATTAGACAATGCCTTAAAATTTTCAAAAAACAACAAAAAAATAATCGTTACAGGTACAAAATTCAATGAGCAATATTATGAACTTTTGATACAAGATTTTGGAATAGGATTTAGTGATGAAGAGTTAAAAGAAATCAATGTATACAAACAATTCAATCGAACCCAAGAAGAACAACAAGGCTTAGGTTTAGGACTTTTTATGAGTAAAACTTTCATAAAAAAAACAAAGGGAGTTTTCAGTATAATATCCCAAAAAAATGTGGGAACGACAATAAAAATATTTTTTCCCTTAGAGGAAAATAATTAGAGCTTATTTATTCCTTTCTATTACATAATTCACCATCAAAATCAAGGCATCTTTATACTCTGATTTAGGATAATTATCTAAAAGCAAAAGTGCTTCTTGCTGGAATTCTTCCATTTTTTTTTCGGCATAAGACAAACCGTGGTTATTTTTTACAAAGGCAATAACTTCTTTAACCCGTTTTTTATCTTTGTTATGATTTTTTATTGAATTAATAACCCATGCTTTTTCCTTTGGGGTGCAATTGTTCAAAACGTGAATCAAGGGTAAAGTCATTTTTTGTTCCTTAATATCAATTCCTGTGGGCTTACCAATAGCTTCATCACTATAATCGAATAAATCATCTTTGATTTGAAAAGCCATTCCAATAAGAGTTCCAAATTTTCGCATATTCTCAACCTGCACCTCATCCTCAATAACCGATTTTGCGCCTAAAGCGCAACAAGCAGCAATAAGAGTAGCTGTCTTTTTGCGAATAATTTCATAGTAAACATCCTCCGTAATATCAAGTCTTCGCGCTTTTTCTATTTGCAATAACTCCCCTTCGCTCATTTCGCGAACAGCTACCGAGATTATCCTCAATAAATCGAAATCTCCATTATCTATAGAAAGCAATAATCCTTTTGAAAGTAAATAATCACCAACAAGAACCGCAATTTTATTTTTCCAAAGCGCGTTTATAGAGAAAAAACCTCTTCGTCTATTGCTGTCATCCACCACATCATCATGAACCAAAGTTGCAGTATGAATCAACTCAATCACGCAAGCTCCTCGATAAGTTCTTTCGTTAACGATTCCTTCAGAAACCATTTTAGCTGTCAAAAAAACAAACATCGGACGCATTTGTTTTCCTTTTCTATTGACGATATAATAAGTGATTCTGTTCAGTAAAGCCACTTTTGAAGTCATCGATTCATGGAACTTTTTTTCAAAAAGTTCCATCTCGTAAAAAATAGGCTGTTTTATTTGAGAAGTAATATTCATTTAGAAACCAAATATACTATTTTCGAATAAAACTACGTTATCAATTATAAAGAAGATGAATGTTTTTTTTAATTTTTATAAAAAATAAAAAAGTTAATTCAGCTTTAAACCTTTTTTACGTTTCTTTATCAAACTAACAAACCCTAAAAACAAAATATTATGAAAACAAAATACCTGTCATTTGGAATGATTTTGAGTATGTTCGTACTCACAAGTTGCTCAAAAGATTCTAGTACAACTAACGGTCAGACAGCAGTAACAAGCACAGATGTTGTTGCAACACAAAAAGTAGATAACGCGTTAGACGATGTTTCTGTCATTGCGGATGATCAATATGAAGTCACCGAAGGATCTGCAACCGGCAAAATAGCACAAGGTTCGTCAACTGCAAAAAACAATACCTTAAATTATTTTTCAATTCTACCTAGTTGTGTAACCTTTAGTGATTTAGGATCTACCAGTTTAATCAGAAAATGGACAATTACTTTTGGATCAGGAACGACAAGTTGTAAATTTAGAGGGCATGACTTATTAGGACAAATTATTCTAACCCGTACTATAGGAACTACATTTCCTAAAAGCATGACAATTTCATACAATAATTTCTCTATCAATGGCAACAAACTAGAAGGAACCACGACTTGGCTTAGAGAAATGATTGGTACCGGAGTAGATTTACACCCTAAAACTACACTAACAATGACCGACATGAAGCTAACTACCAGCCTAGGGGTTTATACGCGTAACGGAAGTAAAACAAGAGAAATGACCGCAGGTTTTTTGACTCGTACAAGCCCAACTGACGATATATTTTCGACTTATGGTACCTTTACAACAACACACCCTAACGGCACTGTTATTACTTCATTAATAGAAACAACCACACCATTAGTTCATAAAACCGCTTGTAGTTTGATTACCATTCCCATGCCGTTTCCTGTTTCAGGAAAACTAAAACTTTCAAAAAATTCTCATTATTCCATTATTGATTACGGAAATGGTGATTGCGATAATTTAGCCACTTTGTCTATAGACGGAGGCATAGCGATTCCAATTACTTTGGATAAATAAAAACTCAAAAAAATATTCTA
>CAILTC010000171.1 GCA_903837025.1 uncultured Bacteroidota bacterium
CCAACACTTTTTGGAGGATGGCAAAATCTTACTTCACGACCTATAATTCCGGCACTTCTGGGAAAAACACGTTCTTCTCCCCGATTATAGAAAATCACTTTATCATTTTCATCTACATAAGTCAAATCTAGCGGCATCGTTTTTAGAAGTAGATTCACTTGTTCCACCGTCATATAACCTTCGTCGTAATGCGAAGTGTTATCGAGCGAAAAAGTCATTTCTCTTTTGGTAAAATCTTCACTCGGGTGAATGTATTCCTGACTTGGGTAAGGAGCTGGAGTTTCGGGCAACATCCAACCCATTTCCTCTTCGCCTTTACGCATAGCGATCCAATCGGTTTCTGTGAGTAAATCCAAGGCATTGGGAAACAAAACGTTATCTTCTGTTTTTATCAATCGAAGAATTCCATCTACTAAGAAAGGAGTATTGTTGTTTATTTTGTCAAATTCTTCGGCATCCATATTTTTTCGTAACAATCTAAATTGTTCTCTCAAATTATCGTGAAACGACCACATTCCTTGCGAAGGGCCGTTCCAACCTTTCTTTTCCAAAAAGGGAAAAAGCTGGTTTTCTTTTCGGGCAAATCGCTTTTCGATAGTTTGAAGTTGGTTAAAAATATTCGTGTATTTCTGAAATTCAGCTTTAGAATCGGTTGCTGCTATTGCTGCTAAAAGTCTATTGATAATTTCTTTTTCTTGATAGTAAATCGAAACAGGATGGCCTTGGGCAAGTTTTGTTGAGTTTAAAATTTCGTTCATTTTTATTTTATTTTTTAACTGCTACAAAGGACGTTTCGAAATATTTTACTAAACATGATTGCAATCATATTCAATAGAATATTATTTCTATAAAATTTGCAGATGCAACAAAAAACGGAATTAAATAACAGCTTTTTACTTATTCACATTTGTTAATAAAAAAATGATAATAAAAAGGAAACATGATTTAAATCATACAAAATAAAATTAATAATGGGTAAAATTATAGTCATGAAAACCAAGCTATAAATACCCCCAAAGTATTGATATTTAAACAGCTATAAAAACAAAAAAAATGGAACTAGTAAAAACAATAACTATAGGTGACTACGTAGCTCAAGACTTTAGAACTGCTGCTATTTTTTCAAAACATGGAATCGATTTTTGCTGTAAAGGACAAAGAACACTAGAAGAAGTTTGCAACAAAAAAGACATTAATGAAACCAAATTAATAGCAGAATTAAATGAGGTTTTAGCAACAAAAAATGATTCGGAAATAGATTTCAACTCCTGGCCATTGGATATATTGACCGATTATATAGAAAAAACCCATCACCATTTTGTTGAAGAAAAAACACCAATTCTCCTTCAATATTTAGATAAATTGTGCAATGTTCACGGTAGCAACCATCCAGAGTTATTCGAAATAAACGAACTATTCAAAGATTGTGCAGCAGAACTTGTGCCACACATGAAAAAAGAAGAACTGATTTTGTTCCCTTTCATCAAAGAAATGATAAATGCTACAAAAAGTCACGGCACTATTGACGAACCCATTTTTGGAACCATAAAAAATCCTATTACGGCAATGATGCACGATCATGACCATGAAGGCGAACGTTTCCGTAAAATTTCCGCCTTGACCAATAATTATACACCGCCAGATGACACTTGCAATACCTATCGTGTAACCTACGCAATGCTTGAGAAATTCGAACAAGATCTACACAAACACATTCATTTAGAAAGCAATATACATTTTCCGAAAGCTAAAGCTTTAGAGAAATTTTTCTCGACCGAAGAATAAAACAAAAACAAAACATAAATCAATATAAGTATGGAAAAGTACGTTATCAAAAGGAACGGAGATTATAAACCGTTTGAAAGTTTCAAAATTGAAGATGCTATCTCAAAAAGTTTTCAGAGTGCTACTATAGCATTCGATGAAAGTGTTTTTGAAAATGTTATCGCAGACTTACAATCCAAAGAAACTTGGGCTGTCGAAGAAATTCAGGATTTAATCGAGAAAAGCCTTTTCGAGAAACAGTATTTTGAAGTCATGCGTTCCTTTATGTTGTACCGCCACACCCGAAAATTGCAACGGGAACAAGTTGACGGCATCAACGAAGACACCACTTATGTTGATAGTTCACAAACCATCGCCGAATATATCGAACAAACCGATTGGCGCATCAATGCCAATGCAAACACCTCCTATTCGAATGCAGGTTTGGTCAATAATGTTGCAGGAAAAATCATTGCTAATTATTGGCTCGATAAGGTTTACACCAAAGAAGAAGGTTATGCCCACCGAAACGGCGATATCCATATTCACGATTTAGATTGCTTAACCGGATATTGTGCGGGATGGAGTTTGCGCGTTTTACTTAACGAAGGTTTCAACGGAATTCGAGGTCGGGTCGAAAGCAAAGCACCTTCTCATTTTAGAGAAGCTTTGGGACAAATGGCGAATTTTCTTGGCATTCTGCAAAGCGAATGGGCTGGCGCACAAGCTTTCAGTTCCTTCGACACCTATCTTGCACCTTATGTTTTCAAGGATGATTTGTCTTTTGACGAGGTCTTGAAAGCGGTTCGAAGTTTTGTCTATAATCTAAATGTTCCGGCCCGTTGGGGACAATCGCCTTTTACCAATATCACCTTGGATTGGGTGGTTCCTGAAGATTTGAAAACCCAAATTCCAACGAAAAACGACTTGCATTTTTTCGAAAGTAATTTCAATCATGACCTTTTGGTTCGAGCTCAAGAACGCGGTGTCAACAAATTAACCGACTTGCGTTATGAGCATTTTCAAAAGGAAATGAACCTCATCAACAAAGCGTATTATACAGTAATGACCGAAGGCGATGCCAACGGACAACCTTTTACCTTCCCAATTCCAACGGTGAATATTACCGAAGAATTCGATTGGGATGGCGAAAACACCGACTTGCTTTTCGAAAATACAGCAAAAATTGGCTCTTCTTATTTCCAAAATTTCATTGGAAGCCAATATAAATTAGATGAAAACGGCAATAAAGTAGAAAATGAAAGTGCTTATAAACCCAATGCCGTTCGGAGTATGTGCTGCCGTTTGCAACTGGATTTGCGTGAATTATTAAAACGTGGAAATGGGCTTTTTGGCAGTGCCGAAATGACCGGAAGCATTGGCGTAGTGACTATAAACATGGCTCGTTTGGGTTATTTATACAGAGGAAACAAAGGGGAATTATTCAAACAATTGGATAAATTATTGTATATTTCTAAATCGACTTTAGAGAAAAAAAGGGTCTTCATTCAGGAAATGTACGACCGGGGTTTATATCCGTATACCAAAAGATATTTGCAACATTTCAGAAATCACTTTTCGACCATTGGCGTAAACGGTATCAACGAAATGATCGTCAATTTTACAGCGAATCAAGATAATGTAACTTCCGAATCTGGGATTGATTTTGCTTCAGAAGTGCTAGAACATATTCGCAATCGAATGATCGAATTTCAGTCAGAAACTGGGAATTTATACAATCTTGAAGCCACACCAGCCGAAGGAACAACGTATCGTTTTGCCAAAGAAGACAAAAAACGTTTCCCCAAAATCATTCAAGCCGGACAAGATGATAACATTTATTACACCAATAGCTCCCAAATTCCGGTAGATTTTACCGAAGATCCATTCGAAGCTTTGCTTTTGCAAGATGAACTGCAATGCAAATATACCGGAGGAACCGTTTTGCACTTGTATATGAGCGAGAAAATGAGTTCTTCCCAAGCGTGCAAGCAGTTTGTCAAAAAAGTAGTTTCTAGTTTCAGATTGCCTTATATTACAGTAACACCAGTATTTAGCGTTTGTCCCGTTCATGGTTATTTGAATGGCGAACACGAATTTTGCCCAAAATGTGATGACATTCTAATTGAAAAAGAAGAGTGTCTAAAGTTTAAGGTCTAAAGTTGAGTACCAAATTTAATTTGTCATATGACAAAAAAACATAATAATTAAACAAAAAAATATGAAAACAAAAACGAATCCTATTTTAGAACAAAATCAGCATTTGAGAACCAAATGTCTTGTATATACACGTGTAATGGGGTATCACAGACCCGTAGAAAGCTTTAATATTGGAAAAAAATGAGAACACAAACAACGAACTCATTTCACTGAAGGAAAATGCTAGCAAGCCCATTTATAGCTTAACGCCTTTTACTTTATTGGATTATCCGCATCAATCAGCCTGTATTCTTTGGTTTGCAGGCTGTAATATGCGCTGTTTATATTGCTATAATCCCGAAATTGTGTTGGGAAAAGGAAGTCTTTCTTTCGAGAAAATACTTTCTTTTTTGCAGTCTAGAAAAAATTTATTAGATGCCGTAGTTTTTAGTGGTGGTGAATGCCTTTTGCATAAAAATGTCATTCCGTTGATTGCCGAAGTCAAAAAAATGGGCTTTTTGGTCAAAATTGATACCAATGGAAGTTCGCCAAAAGTGATGCAGCAATTGCTAAACCAAAATCAAATCGATTATATTGCCTTAGATTACAAAGCCCCAAAATCGAAATTTAAAGCCATTACACAATCCGATTTATATGATTCCTTTGCAACAACACTGGATTTGATTCTGAAAGCTAAAATTCCTTTTGAGGTTCGAACAACGTATCATTCTGATTTGCTAACCGAAGAAAACCTAATAGAAATGATCGCTTTCTTAGAAAGCAGGAATTATGTAGGCAATTATTACCTTCAATATTTCAAGAACAATGTTACTACGCTTTCAAAATTAGAGCGTTCTAAAAACAGCATTGATTACCAGAAATTATCAACCCCAACAATAAAAATTATTTTAAGAGAATAATTCTAATAACTAAAAAAAATGTTTTCAAAAACTTGTGAATACGCCATTCGCGCTTCTATATTTATAGCGTCGCAATCCTATCAAGACAAAAGAGTAACCATAAAAGACATTGCCGAAAAAATTGATTCTCCAAAGTTTTTTACTGCCAAAATTCTTCAAATTTTAGCCAAAAACGACCTCGTGCATTCCGTCAAAGGAATTGGTGGCGGTTTCGAAATCCCAAAAGAAATTATGAGCCAAATCAAGCTTTCGCAGATTGTAATGGCCATTGATGGTGACTCGATTTTTACCTGTTGCGGTTTGGGATTGGGTAAATGTTCTGAAATACACCATTGTTCCGTTCATGAAAAATTTAAAGAAATCAGACATGAAATAACCTCGATGCTCGTCAATACCAATCTCGAAGAACTCGCTTTGGGAATTAAATCAGGGGATTCTTTTTTGAAGTGATAGCGTAAATAAAATCAATAATTACAAGTAATTGTTTGTTTTGCTAAGAAATCCAGAGGATTTCAATAATTATAGAAATTAAAATACCAATTCACCTACCCCAGTGGGGTTGCATGATTTAAAAAATACGACTCCGCTGGAGTCGTTGTAATAATCGAATATTATCTATAAACATTAAACCTCTCCGAGGTAAAAAATCATTATTTCAATAACACAAAAAAATATATAAAAATTAAACCTTTCCGAGGTA
>CAILTC010000172.1 GCA_903837025.1 uncultured Bacteroidota bacterium
ATTGGGGATTTGTTCCGAAACATCAAAATCTTTGATCGAAAGCAAATGGCTGTTTTTGATTAAAGTTTCGCCATGACCGTCGATTAAGTTGTACGGCAAACGACAGTTTTGCGCACAAGAACCTCGGTTGGCAGAGCGTTCTCCGTTGGCAACGCTCATATAACAGTTGCCACTGAAAGCCACGCATAAAGCTCCGGTGACAAAAAATTCCAGTTCCACATCCGAAGCGGTGTTGATTGCTTTGATTTGATGTAAGTTTAATTCACGAGCTAAAACGACGCGTTTGATTCCGGCATCTTTCAGGAACTTAATTTTGTCGGCATCGCGATTGTTGGCTTGGGTGCTGGCGTGCAAAACGATGGGAGGCAAGTCCATTTCTAGGATTGCCATGTCTTGAATAATGAGAGCGTCGACGCCAATGCGGTACAATTCCCAAATCATAAGGCGGCAGTTTTCGAGTTCGTTGTCGTACAAAATGGTGTTGACGGCGACGAAAACCTGCGCATTGAATAAATGTGCATATTTGACTAAAGCGGCTACATCTTCGATAGAGTTGTGCGCGTTGGAACGTGCCCCAAATTGTGGTGCTCCTATATAAACTGCATCGGCACCGCTATTGATGGCGGCCATTCCATGAATTAAATCCTTAGCTGGCGCTAGTATTTCTATTTTCTTTTTCATCTGCGAATGATGATTTTTGTTTCTAAAAAGATCGGTTTTCGGGCATGCCCGAAAAAAGTTCGCTAAGTTCTTATATTTTATTTGAGATTTCTAATTAAGGAATAGTTTTTTTGGAAAATAGTTGTTTGAAGGAATTTAGGTTCTAATGAGAAGCTGTATTTTTGATTTATTGTAAACATTGTGTTTACCCTTGGGAATATGTGTCATGTAAAATATTGACATCACCGAATTTCTTTTTATACAATAGCAAAAAACATAATTTTAACAACAGCTACAAGATTTTATTTAACACGAGTTTCTTTTTTTGTGCTGCGATTATGATTAAAACCAAATTTTATCCAACGTTTTACTTTTTCTTTTTGAGATAAATTTCAATTACTCCATTTTTACCTTTATCACCATACTTTTCTACCGCTCCTTTATTTTTCAATACATTTATAGAATCCACATCTTCAGGTTTTAAATCTCTAATGATGCTTTCTTCGCTTATTTCTTTTCCGTCTATAATATAAAGTGGATTAATTTTTATCTTTTCGAAGAAAGAATAACAATCAGAAATTATATCTATACCTTCAATAACTTGTTCTGTATAGTATTTCTCGTCTATTGGATACTGCGGTATTTTGTCTTTATTAATTTTTACATAAAAGTTAAGCTTCTTGTCTTTGTTTATTCCCCAATAATCGGAACATCCTCTAGAAGTCCATGAGTCTAATGAATCATATCTTTTGAGAACCTCTGCCGCTTTTAAAGTTTTCAAATCAACATAATAACCATCTGGGAGATATCCTTTAAATTCCCTTGTTAAGTGAATTTTTGCAATCACATTATCATTTGATTCATATTTTTGAAAAATTACACCAGGATATAATATACTTTTATATCCAATTCCATTTTCGAATCTACCATCTTGAGTAAAACCATCTGGACATAAATCCATTTCTTCAAGTTTAACTTCTTTTAATTCAGGATCCTTGACCTTTAAATCATCAATTGATAATTCACAGAACTTGATTTCAGAAAGATTAACTGAATTGTTGTTTTGTGAAAAAATATTAATTGATATAAAAAGAGTGATAACTATTAGTGCCTTTTTCATACTTGGATGGCTTAAAATGTTGCATAATTGGACAAAGGAAGAAAACTTCACATATACAGCTAATTTATATTGATTTAAGAAGGTTTATCTTCGTTTTTGGTTTTTCAAATATACATTTTTTGTTTCAACAATGTTCGTTTTTAGCAGGATTTGCGTGAGGGATAGAAGCGGAAATCCTTGTTGTTGCGAGATTGCCACGCAAGCTCGCAATGACAAGATTGTAGCGTATAGCCCGACCCGAAGTTTTTACGGAGGGTCACGCCCAAAAAAAAGACCCAAGTTTCCTTGAGGCTTTGTAATATAAATAAAGTTTGGTTTATAGTGCCAAAGCTTCTTTGATTCTTTTTAGTGCTTCGATTAATTGATCTTCGCTAGTTGCATAAGAAAAACGGATACAATCAGGATGTCCGAAAGCGTCACCGGTTACGGTAGCCACACAAGCTTCGGCCAATAGGTACATTGAAACGTCATTTGCATTGTTGATTTTAGTTCCTTTTAGTGTTTTTCCGAAGAAAGAAGAAACGTCTGGGAATACATAAAAAGCTCCTTCTGGAACGTTGATTTTGATCCCTGGAATTTCTTTTAACAATCCAACCACTAAATCTCTTCGGCTGTGGAAGGCTTGAACCATGTGGTTTAACACGCTTGGATCAGCATCTACAGCGGTAATTGTAGCACGTTGCGCTACAGAATTAGCTCCTGAAGTTACTTGTCCTTGGATTTTTGTACAGGCTTTTGCGATGAATTCCGGTCCGCCAATATATCCAATTCTGTATCCTGTCATTGCAAATGCTTTTGCAACTCCGTTTACAGTGATGGTTCTTTCTAGCATTCCTGGAATAGATCCGATGCTGCAGAAAGTTCCAGAGAAATTGATGTGTTCATAGATTTCGTCTGCAACCACATATACTTGTGGGTGTCTTTCTAATACTTTAGCTAAAGCAGTTAATTCTTCACGGTTGTAAACAGATCCACTTGGGTTACAAGGAGAACTGAACCACATCATTTTTGTTTTTGGTGTGATCGCTGCTTCTAATTGTTCGGGTGTGATTTTGAAATCAGTATCTACAGAAGTTGGAACTTCTACAGGAACTCCACCTGATAATTTTACGATTTCGAAATAAGAAACCCAGTAAGGTGCTGGCAAAATCACTTCGTCACCGTCGTTTAGCATGACTTGTGCAATATTGTATAAAGATTGTTTTGCTCCTGTTGAAACTACGATTTG
>CAILTC010000173.1 GCA_903837025.1 uncultured Bacteroidota bacterium
AAATAAAAATCAGAATGAAATACAAAAGAATTCTTCTAAAATTAAGTGGCGAAGCACTTATGGGCGAAAGACAATATGGAATTGATCCTGCAAGATTAGCCGAATATGCTGATGAAATCAAGAAAGTTCATGACAAAGGAGTAGAAATTGCCATCGTGATAGGCGGAGGAAATATTTTTAGAGGTGTTGCAGGAGCAAGTGCAGGTATGGATCGCGTTCAAGGCGACTACATGGGTATGTTAGCAACAGTTATCAACGGAATGGCTTTGCAAGGTGTTTTAGAAGATAAAGGAATGAAAACAAGATTGCAAACTGCCCTGAAAATGGAAGCTATTGCTGAACCATACATAAAAAGAAGAGCGGATCGTCATCTTGAAAAAGGAAGAATAGTAATTTTTGGTGCAGGAACAGGAAATCCGTATTTCACAACCGATACCGCAGCAGTTTTGCGAGGTGTAGAAATTCATGCTGACGTAATCCTAAAAGGAACTCGCGTTGACGGTGTTTATACTGCCGATCCTGAGAAAGATGCTACGGCAACAAAATTCAATTATATTTCTTTTGACGATGTATTGAAAAAAGGATTGAATGTTATGGATACCACCGCATTTACATTAAGCCAAGAAAATAAATTGCCGATCGTGATTTTTGACATGAACAAAGAAGGTAATTTGTTGAAAATTTGCGAGGGCGAAAACGTAGGAACAGAAGTAAATATATAAATAGCAGATGACAGATTGCAGATTGCAGAAAAACAAATTCTGAAACCTGAAACCTGAAACCTGAAACCTGAAAAATATGACTGAAGAAATTGAATTTATTTTAGATAGCACCCAAGAATCTATGGCGGGTTCTATTGCGCATTTAGAAAAAGAATTCCTAAATATTCGTGCCGGAAAAGCTAATCCTGCGATGTTAGGAAGCGTTTTTGTTGATTATTATGGAGCAGCGACACCACTTTCGCAAGTTTCAAATATCAATGTGCCAGACGCAAGAACGATTACTTTACAACCTTTCGAAAAGAAAATGTTACAAGCTATCGAAAAAGCGATTATGATTGCAAATATTGGCTTCAACCCAATGAATAACGGTGATATAATTATTATCAGCGTACCGCCATTGACCGAGGAACGAAGACGAGATCTTGCCAAACAAGCAAAAACAGAAGCTGAAGACGCAAAAATTGGAATTAGAAATGCTCGTAAAGACGCTAATACCGACATAAAAAAATTGGAAAAAGACGGAACTTCTGAAGATGCTTGCAAAAGTGCTGAAGACGAAGTACAAACCTTAACCAACAGTTTTATCAAAAAAATTGACGAGCTTCTTGTTCACAAAGAAGCTGAAATAATGAAAGTCTAACTTTCGAAAACGCAGCCATATTTAATCCGTCTCGAATTGATCAAGACGGATTTTTTATTTTTAATTAGTGTTTGATAATCAATACGGAAGGCACATTATTGAGCCAAATACTTTGAGAATCAATCAATTTTTTCCAACTATTTAAACTGATCACCATCAAATCTTGATGTTCTAAAAACTCTTTTTTGATCGTTCTTTCCTGCATCATCATAATATGATTGGGCGCAATTTGCTCTATGGAGCGAATACCTTCCTGGGTTTTCTGATTTTTTTTAATATGCCCATCGGCATCCAAAACC
>CAILTC010000174.1 GCA_903837025.1 uncultured Bacteroidota bacterium
ATTGTCCAGCATCGGGTGTAAAAGTATAAGTTCCCGTTGCGGTATTGCTAACTAATGCAGGATTCCAAGTTCCAGTGAAACCATTATTCGAAGAAGTTGGTAAAATAGGAGCGCTAGCATTGGCACAAATAGCAGGAATCGCATCGAAAGTTGGAAGAATATTTGGGTTTACAACTATAGTCATACTAGTTGTAGCTGTTGCACATTGTCCAGCGGAAGGTGTAAATGTATAGGTGGTTGTTGTGGTATTGTTTATTGCAGGTGACCAAGTTCCTGTAACGCCATTACTAGATGTTGTAGGTAAATTTGCTAAAGTATTTCCAGAGCAAATAGGCGGAATCGCAGGAAGAAAAACTGCTATTGATGGATTTACAGTTATATTTATTGTTTTACTCGTTGCACATTGACCAATACTTGGTGAGAAAGTGTAACTTCCAGATGTTGCATTACTTACAACTGCAGGACTCCAAGTTCCAACAATTCCGTTATTAGAAATAGTTGATAGAAGTGGAGGTGTGTCTCCTTGACAAATAGATGCGGGTAAAGTAAATGTTGGAGTTACATTATTTATAACAAAAATAGTAAATGACAATGAATTAGCGCATTGTCCTGTATCAGGTGTAAAAAGATAGGTTGTGGTTGTTATATTATTTACAATAGAAGGACTCCAGACACCTGTAATACCATTAGTTGATGTTGTGGATAAAAGAGGTTTAATTCCGCCTTTACAAATCGCAGGTAATGTAGCATCAAAAGTCGGGTCTGTTTTTGCATTTACAATAACTATTGCTGTACTCTGAATGGTCGATGTAGCACCTATGTTATCTGTAATGACTAATGAATAGGTTCCAGCATTCGATGAATTAACGTTAGTGAGTACTGGATTTTCGTTTGTTGAAACGTAACCATTTGGACCAGTCCAGCTAAAAGTATAAGGCGCAACTCCACCGCTCGGGTTTGCTGTAAGTGTAAGCGTGTCGCCTTCGCATATTGAAGTTGATGAAGCTGTTGGATTTGTTATTGGACTTGAATCAACAAAATTTATTTTACCATCTAATTCTAAATTTGAATTATTTTGGCAAATATTAGTTACTAATGTTTTATAATTTGAGACATTGCTGATATTAATAGTATTGGCAGATAAATTGAAGGAAAAAACGCTGACTAAAAATGTGGTTAAAAAGTAATTTTTTTTCATTGACTTTAGGGTATTAGTTAATGTGTGATTTTAAAAACAACGATATAAATAATTGTTTTACAGTTGTTTATGTAAAAAAAATGTATGGAAAATAAATCAATTTGTATCAAAAATACAATTAATTTGGAAACCTTATAATGAATTTGCTAAAATAAATCCGCTTGTCCAAGCATTTTGAAAGTTAAATCCACCAGTTATGGCATCAATATTTACTATTTCTCCAGCAAAATAAAGGTTTTGATGCAGTTTGCTTTCCATGGTTTTAAAGTTTATTTCTTTCAAATCAATTCCTCCAGCGGTTACAAATTCTTCCTTGAAGGTACTTTTTCCGTTCACTTGAAAACTAGAATTTGTCAATTGTTGAACTAAATTTTGTGTTTGAATCTTTGTCAAATCAGCCCATTTGGTTTCTGCTTCAATATTCGATGCTAGAACTAAACTTTCCCAAAGTCTATTCGGAAAGTCAAATGGTGATTTTTTAGAAACTGCTTTTTTAGCATGTTCCTGCTTTAAATCTTTGAGGATTTTTTCGCATTCTTCCGTTTCAACGTCATTCAACCAATTTACAAAAATGGTAAATTGATAGTTTTTGTCGAATAAAATCCGCGCGCCCCAAGCCGATAACTTTAATATCGCCGGACCGCTCATTCCCCAATGGGTAATCAATAAAGCCCCTGTTGAGGTAAGTTTGGTGTCTTTTACTTTGATAGAAACTTGTGCCGAAACTCCGGGTAATTCTTTTATTCTCGCATCTTTTATGTTGAAAGTAAATAACGAAGGAACAGGATTTACGATTGCATGACCAAAAGTTTGCAGCATTTCCCAAATTTTAGGATTGCTTCCTGTGGCGAGAATCAATTTTTCGGTAATATAATTTTCAGCTGGGGTTTCAATTTTCCAAAGATTCTCTTTTTTGAAAATCGATTGTACGCTTTGCCCGGTCAAGATTGTAATTCCTAATTTTTTGGCATTTTCAAGAAAACAATCGATTATGGTTTGCGATGAATTCGAAACCGGAAACATACGTCCATCTTCTTCCATTTTGAGTTCTACGCCATGATCGCTAAACCATTCCACGGTGTCTCCAGAACAAAATTGATGAAAAGGGCCACGCAATTCTTTCTCACCACGCGGGTAGAATTTCACTAATTCGTTCGGTTCAAAACAGGCATGGGTTACATTGCATCTTCCGCCGCCAGAAACACGAACTTTCGTCAAAACTTCGTTTCCGCGTTCGAGAATGGCGACTTTAGTTTTCGGTTTTTTCTCTACAATATTGATTGCCGTAAAAAATCCCGCTGCGCCACCACCTACAATTATAATGTCAAAATTTTGGTTCATATTTTATCTGGAAAATTCGAAATAATTCCGTTTACATCGAATGATTTTACTTTCTGAATCGATTCTTTTGAATTCACTGTCCAAGGAAAAACACCGAAATCATTTTCATGCATCAAATCTACATTTTCTTTCGATAACAATTGATAA
>CAILTC010000175.1 GCA_903837025.1 uncultured Bacteroidota bacterium
CCAACGATTTGCATTAAATTGATTCTTTTTCCAATACCACATAATGATAAAACCAAATAACGCGCCACCTACATGGGCAAAATGCGCAATTCCTCCACCTCCAAAAATAGATTCACCTCCCGATACTCCCAAATACAAATCGATAAGAACCAATCCGGGAACAAAATACTTCGCTTTTATTGGCACAGGAATAAACATCAAGGCTAATTCAGCATTGGGAAACATAAAAGCAAAAGCAACGATTGTTCCGTAAATGGCTCCCGAAGCTCCAACAACTGAACCCATATAAGCACTTATGAAGTTTTTAAAATCAGGGCTGTTCAAAATAGGTACAATTTCATTACTCCCTTTTCCATTCAAAACAGACAAAACTTCAGCTTTAGAAAATCCGTGATTCATCAACACATTCAACCCTTCTTGAAAATAATAATAGTTTATAGCTGTATTCACTAATGCCGCTCCTAAACCGCAAGAAATATAGAAAAACAGAAATTTTTTGGCTCCCCAAAAATGTTCCAAAGCCGACCCAAACGAATACAAGGCAAACATATTGAAGAAAATATGCATATAACCACCGTGCATAAACATGTGAGTTATAGGCTGCCAAGCATGAAAATCATGGTTTTCAGGGAAATACAACGCCAAAAATTTATAGGCTACATCCCCTGAAATTAATGTTCCGATAAAGAACAAAATATTAATTATTATTAATTGCTTTACCGTTTCGGTTACGTTTCTCATAGTGCAAATTTTTTGTCTAAATCTTCCACACGCATTGTGATGAAAGTTGGTTTTTGAAAAGGGGAAACATTAGGGTCTTTACAGGCAAAAAGCCCATTGACCAAGTTTTCCTGTTCTTTTTGTGTTAAATAAGTTCCGGTTTTTACTGCCAAACTTCGTGCCATCGATTTGGCAATGGTGTCATTCTGGCTAAAACTACTTTCAGGTATTCCGTCTTGCAAATCGCTCAATAATTGTTCCAAAACTATAGAAGCTTCACTTTCCGAAACATTGACAGGCAATCCAGAAATGACCACGCTGTCTTCGTTCGTTTCCTCAAAAACAAAACCAGTATTGGTCAATGAGGGTTTCAATTCGGCTATTAATTGCATTTCTGTATTCGAAAAATACAAATGCAGCGGAAACAACAATTGCTGGCTTGATGCCAAATTGACCGTGATATTGGTCAGAAATTGTTCGTACAAAATACGCTGATGCGCCCGTTGCTGATCTACAATTATCATCCCAGATTTGATAGGATTTACAATGTATTTTTTATGAATTTGGTGTGTTTTATGAACTGCTTGCTCCACATCCTCATTATTGAATAAAGAAGAAGTTACAGCATCATTTTCGAAAGAAATAGCCTCCACTTCCTCCGGATCAGGCTTTAAACCCACATACAAACTCTCCCAGTTAGCCGTCGGTTCGGGTTTTCTATAATTCGTAAAATGTTTATTCGGCTTGTCTTCTTCAGAAAAAGGATTAAAACTACCATTTACTTGAATAGTTGGTGTTGCTCCTTCCAAATTTTTATAATGATAAGGCGTATCTAAATTAGAGTCTCGCTCAAAATCAAGAACGGGTGCTACATTAAATTGCCCCAAACTGTGTTTAATCGAAGCGCGCAAAATAGCGTACAAAGCGGATTCATCATCAAATTTGATCTCTGTTTTTGTGGGGTGAATGTTGATATCGATCGTATTTGGCGGTACCGTCAAATATAAAAAATAACTGGGTTGTGCGCCGTCTTTCAGAATCCCGTCGTAGGCTGCCATAACTGCGTGGTGCAAATAACCGCTTTTGATAAAGCGATCATTGACAAAGAAAAACTGCTCACCACGATTTTTCTTAGCAAACTCGGGTTTACATACAAAACCTTGAATGGTAACAATCTCCGTTTCTTCGTTTACAGGAACCAGTTTTTCATTGGTTTTCCCCGAAAAAATATTCACAATTCGCTGTCTTAAACTCGAAGCATGCAAATTGAACATTTCGCTGCCATTGTGGTAAAAAGTAAAATATATTTGGGGGTGTGCCAAAGCTACGCGCTGAAATTCATCAATGATATGGCGGTATTCCACCGTATCGGATTTCAAAAAATTACGACGTGCAGGAATATTAAAAAACAAATTCTTAACACTAAACGAAGTTCCTTTTGGCAAAACGGCCACTTCTTGCGAAACAAACTTGCTCCCTTCTATTACGATATGTGTACCCAACTCATCTTGATCTTGCTTGGTTTTCATTTCAACGTGTGCAATAGCCGCAATTGAGGCTAGCGCTTCACCACGAAAGCCTTTGGTATGCAAAGAAAACAAATCTTCGGCTTGACGGATTTTAGACGTGGCATGACGCTCAAAACACAAACGCGCATCGGTAACGGTCATTCCTTTGCCATTATCAATCACTTGTACCAATGATTTTCCAGCATCTTTGATAATCAATTTAATGTCATTTGCACCCGCATCAACCGCATTCTCCAATAATTCCTTAACAACCGAAGCAGGTCGCTGTACGACTTCTCCAGCAGCAATTTGATTGGCAACGTGATCAGGAAGTAATTGAATAATACTCGACATTAATTTATTATTTTGTGTTTAGGGTTTAAATTTATTGAAAATCAAAAGTGAGCAAATTTAAGGAATTTCCATTGGGATTAATAACTAAATTAATCATAAAAAAAACCTATACCATCAGAAGAAAAGTATAGGTTTTTCAATATAATAATCTATTTTCTATTCTTCCAATAATGGCTGCCCTTCAATTTGCAAAGTTGGGTTCGACAATAATTGTTGGTTTTTAAATTGATGGCTAAAAGAAGCTTGATGTCTCAAATACGCCATTTTGATAGCAGCAATCGCGGCTTCTGTTCCTTTATTACCATGCTTTCCTCCGCTTCTATCAATAGATTGTTGGATGTTATTATCAGTCAGAACACAAAAAATAACAGGAATATCAGTTTCTACATTTAAGTCTTTAATACCTTGGGAAACCGCTTCGCATACAAAATCAAAATGTTTGGTTTGTCCTTGAATAACACAACCAATTGCGATTACCGCATCGACATTTTGAGTTTGTAACATTTTTTTGGCGCCATAAACAAGCTCAAAACTTCCTGGTACATTCCAACGAATAATATGTTCCGATGGCACTTCGTTTTCTAGAAGTCCCGTAACTGCTCCATAACAAAGCCCTTCGGTTATGGTATCATTCCATTCTGAAACAACAATTCCGAATCGAAAATTTTTCGCATTTGGAACTGCATTCTTATCGTACTCTGATAAATTTCTGTTTTCGGTTGCCATTTTTATTTAGATTTTTAGACTTGTTAGATTTTTAGAATCCTAGATTAAATCTATGGATCTAAGCCTGGAAAACTTAATTACTGTGCCAATCCAATCAATACATCTACTGATGCTGCTTCTGGAGTTGTATCGAAATTTTCTTTGATATCGGTAAAATATTTAAGAGCATCTGCTTTATTTCCTTGTGCCAAAGCTATTTTTCCTGCTTTCATCAAGAAACGTGGCGTAGTAAAATTATTTTTATTCACTCCAATGGCTTTAATATAATTTTCTAAAGCTTCTTTTGGCTGGTTATTTTGAGAATAAGCATCCCCAATTGCTCCTTGTGCCAATGCGCTTAAAACAACATCTTCTGATTTGAATTTGCCAAGAGAGGCAATTGCTTCTGTATATTTCCCTGTGTTAAGGTAAGCAATTCCTGCGTAATAATTAGCAAGATTTCCTGCATCTGTTCCTGAATATTCATCAGCAATTTTTATGAAGCCAAATTTACCTTCAGAACCATTCAATGATAATTTATATAATGAGTCGCTAGCAACTCCTTCGGTTGCTTTTTGAAAGTTTTGTTGAGCAACAAACATTTCATTAGCAGCTTCATCTTGTTTTGGTGCAGCAACAAATTTTTGGTAGGCTAAATATCCGATAGTAATCAATGCAACACCAGTTACAAATCCGATAATGATTTTTTGGTTTTTAGCAACAAAATCTTCTGTTTTTGAAGCAGTCTCGTCTAGAGTTGAAAAAACTCCAGCTGTTGCGCTATTTTTTTCGATTACTTTTAAATCTTCATTAACTTCTTTTACGTCCTTAACTTCCTGTTCTTTTGGTGCTTTATATCCTCTTTTATTATACGTAGCCATTTAATTTTAATTTAGTGAGCCGCAAAAATAAAATTTTTATTGTTAAACTCATAAAAAAAAAGCCTTTATATTCAAATAAATGTAATTTTAATTTTATTGGAAGCTTGCGAAATTTTCTTTGCAAAATATTTGCCATTGAAAGCTCCCAAAAGTCATTTTTATCGATATTTTTCAATAATTTGCACCCTCTTAAAAAACAAGGAGAATTAACTAAAATTCTCAACACCAGCAAGACTTACCAATGTATTTAAAAAATATTTCCTTATTCAATTACAAGAATTTTTCCGAAGCAAGCTTCGAATTTGTGAGCAAAATAAATTGTTTTGTGGGCAAAAACGGAATTGGAAAGACCAATGTGCTTGATGCCATCTACCATTTATCGTACGGAAAAAGTTATTTCAACCCGCTAGCGGTTCAAAACATCAAACATGGTGAAGAATTTTTCGTTATCGATGGCGAATTTGAAATCAACGAAAGAAAGGAACAAATAATTTGTAGTCTCAAAAAAGGACATAAAAAAATATTGAAACGCAACGGTAAAGTCTATGATAAATTCTCAGAACATGTAGGATTTATTCCATTGGTTATTATTTCGCCAGCCGACACCGATTTGATTGTTGAAGGCAGCGAAACCCGCCGAAAATTTATGGATAGTGTCATCTCGCAACTGGATCCTCAATATCTAAAACAACTGATTCAATACCAGAAAGTAATGAGTCAGCGCAATGCACTATTGAAGTATTTTGCCTTGAATTTTGTTTTCGACAACGACACACTCTCTATATATAATGAGCAATTGGACCGTTTTGGAAAATACATTTTCGAAAAACGAAAAGAGTTCATCGAGCAATTTATTCCTATTTTCAACACCCATCATCAAGCGATAACCGATTCGCAGGAAACCGTGCAATTAGTTTATGAAAGTCACTTATTCGAGAAAGATTTACTTACACTTTTACAAGAAAACATCAATAAAGACAGAGCTTTGCATTATACAAGTGTGGGAATCCACAAAGATGATTTATCGTTTGAAATTGATAATTATCCCATCAAGAAATTTGGTTCGCAAGGCCAACAAAAATCGTTTCTTATCGCCTTAAAACTAGCCCAATTCGAATTCTTAAAAACCCAAAGCGGCTTTAAACCCATTTTGCTTTTTGATGATGTTTTCGACAAGTTAGACGAAAGTCGGGTAGCTAAAATTATCAAAATGGTAAATAGCGATACTTTCGGCCAACTATTTATTTCGGATACCCATCCCGAACGAACCGAAAATATTGTAAAATCGACGCATCAAACGTATAAAATTTTCAATTTGTAATTTTTAAATAATTCGTATATTTACTTGATTTTTAAAGCTATAAAATGAAATATAAAATCCTGTTATTGATTTTTGTCGGTTTACTTTTCGCTAGCTGCAAGGTTCAAAACCATAAAAACAGTTCGACAATTCCCCTTTCTTTTTCAGCAACTACTGATTATTCCTCAGCCAATAATTGGGCAGTTTTACCAGGGAAATATCCGGAAAACATAAAGAATTATACTGTACAAAACCCACAAGATTCAATTGACGTTTTTTATGTTTATCCCACATTAATAGTTTCAAACAAGGACAAAAGATGGAATGTCCCGATAATGGACAGTATTCAAAGAAATAAAGTTCTTAATTCTGCGGTATATTTTCAGGCTTCGGCTTGGGCAAGTTCCGGCAATTTATACGTTCCTTATTATCGCCAGGCACATCTCCGCTCCTATTCTAATCTCGAAAATGGTGGAAGAACCGCATTATTGCTGGCTTATTCCGATGTTAAAGCAGCTTTCGAGTATTATTTGGCACATTATAATCACGGTCACGGAATCATTCTGGCAGGACATAGTCAAGGAAGCACTCATATTTCGGCGTTATTACACGATTTTTTTGACGGAAAACCACTCCAAAACCAACTAGTTGCAGCCTATATTCCTGGAATAGGTTTCGACAAAACCCAATTTGGCACCGTTCCGTTTATGGAACATCCCGATCAAATTGGCGGTTTTGTGACTTGGAACACTTTCAAAAAGAAGTTTGACAAAAAACAATATAAATGGTATAAAGGAAAAGCGGTTATTAATCCCGTAACTTGGGATGAAACTGCAATTACCGAAAGAAAACTCCACAAAGGATTCTTATATTCTAATGGAAAAATGTATAAAAACAGCTTTGAAACCCATATTGGCGATGGCGTAATTTGGATATCAACGCCTCATTTTCCTTACTGGTATTTAACTTTTTTGATGCCCAATTACCACACTGGCGACATCAATTTATTTTGGGAAGACATTCATGAAAATTCGTTGCTAAGAGTTCAAAGTTACCAAACAAAGAAAAAAAATAGCTATTTTGCCAAAGCGGGAACTGCAAATTAAATACATATAATTTAAGCCATTCTTTCCTGAATAAATATAGAAATTACTTATTTTAGCCCATTGAATTAAAAAACCAATTACCATGAAATTCCGTCACTTATTCTTTCTAATCCTAGTTTTTTCGATTTCATCTTGCAACGGACAAACACCTAAAAATGTTGAAAAAATTATTCCTGAGGCTTTCGCCAAAAAAATAAATGAAACACCCAAAGCACAAATTTTAGACGTAAGAACTCCCGAAGAATATGCATCAGAGCATATCGACAACGCATCAAATATCAATTGGCTTGGAAATGATTTTGTGGCTAGTGCCGAAAAATTAGACAAATCAAAACCAGTTTTTGTATATTGTAAAAGTGGAGGAAGAAGTGCCAAAGCTTCTGCAAAATTAGAGGAGCTAGGTTTTAAAACCATATACGAATTAGAAGGTGGTATGATGAAATGGAGCGCGGCAGGATTATCAAAATCAAGTGACAAAATCATTGGAATGTGTCCGCAAGAATATGCTGAATTATTAAATACCAACAAAAAAGTACTGATTGATTTTAATGCCAAATGGTGTGCACCTTGCAAAAAAATGGCACCCTATCTTGATCAAATGCAAAAAGATTTAGCAGACAAAGTGGTAATTATTCGGTTAGATGCCGATGAAAATAAAACTATGATTAATGAATTAAAAATCAGTGAACTTCCTACTCTTTTGATATACGAAAACAAGGAACTAAAATGGACGCATTCCGGTTTTATTAGTGAAGAAGATTTAAAAAAACAATTGCAATAATAAAATTAAATATGCTCACAAAAGATAGTTTGCAATTTCTCGAAGATCTAAAAGCCAACAACAATCGAGATTGGTTCTTGGATAACAAAAAAAGATACGATATTTTTAAAAAGGATTATCAGCAATTAGTTGCTGATTTGCTTGATGCGATGAAACCGCTCGATCCTTCGCTAGAAATGCTCGAAGTAAAAAATTGCACTTTTAGAATCAATCGTGACATTCGATTCTCGAAAGACAAATCCCCCTATAAAGATCATATTGGCATTTGGTTATCCAGCGGTGCCAAAGGAATGAACCGTTCGGGCTATTATGTTCACATTGCTAAAAATGGTAGTTTTATCGCCGGCGGATTGTATTGTCCTGAAGCCGAAGATTTAAAAAAAATGCGCAAGGAAATTGCTTATTTCCATGAAGATTTAGAAGCAATAATTAATACTAAAAACTTTCAAAAAGAGTTTGGTGATTTTGATCGAAATGAAAAAAACGTACTCAAAAACCCTCCGAGAGGGTATGAAAAAGACCATCCAGCTATTGAATTCTTGAAACTAAAAAGCTTCGAAACTTCGCAGAAATTTGATATAAATGAAGTTACAAAAGAAGATTTTGTGGCAAAAATGAGTAAAAGATTAATCGTATTGAAACCTCTTAACGATTTTATTAATCGGGCACTAACCTCCGAAGAATAATTCTAGAAATGACAAAAAAAAAGATACTTTTTCTTGGAGAAACCTATCGGGCCGACGCTATAACATGGATGAATGGCTTGAAGGAATTTGGTGATTTTGAAATTATTACTTGGGAATTAAAAACACCTAGCGCCAACTTTAGGAGTCGGTTACTTCGAATATTCGAATTTAGCATGGCTCTTTTCCAAATCAAAAAAATAATCCAATTACATCAACCCGACATGGTGATAGCAGAAAGAACCACGAGTTATGGTTTTCTTGCTGCATTATCAGGCGTAAAACCAGTAGCAATCGCTCAACAAGGTAGAACTGATTTATGGCCAGAAAAATCTTTTTTATTACCCTTAAAAAAATTAATCCAGCATTATGCTTTCAAAAAAGCAGATATGATTCACGCTTGGGGTCATGTAATGACCATTTCGATGAAACAAGTGAATGTTGATATGACAAAAGTTCTCGTATTACCAAAAGGCATTGATTTAGAAAAATTCGAAAATAAAAATACTGAGATTACTTCGAAAATAACTGCAATCGTAACTCGCTCGTTACAAACTGAATACAGACATGATGTCATCTTGAAAGCTTTTGATATTTTAAACAAAAAAAGCATTGATTTCGAATTGACCATCGTAGGTGACGGAAAAAAATTATCGACATTAAAGGAATTAGCAACGAAACTGAACATTGAAAATAAGGTCTGCTTTACCGGACGAATTCCAAATACAAAATTACCAGAACTATTACAGCAATCTAATTTTTATATTAGCATGCCCATAACCGAGGGAGTATCGGCTTCTTTGTTTGAGGCAATGGCTTCTAATTGTTATCCCGTAGTGACCGATATTCCGGGAAATCAAAGTTGGATAAAACACCGAGAAAACGGACAATTAATAGCCATTGACGATTACAAAATGCTTGCAGATGAAATCCTATGGTCATTTGAAAATAGCGAACATAGAAACACTGCCGTTTTAAAAAACAGAAAGTTTGTAGAGGAAAATGCAGATTATACTAAAAATATGAAAATCATTGCCAACAAATATCACGAATTAATTAACACAACTCGCCCCCAATAACTATGTGTGGAATTAATGGAATTTTGCATTTGCAATCACAAAAAAAAATTGACGAACGCATACTGACAAAGATGCGTGATTCACTAGAACACCGCGGCCCTGATGACAAGGGTTTATATATCGAAAATAATATTGGCCTTGGGCATCGCAGACTTTCAATATTAGATGTTTCTCCTGCCGGACATCAGCCCTTTCTTTCGGAAGATGCTCGTTATGTCATGGTATATAATGGCGAAATATATAATTTCAAGGATTTTTACCCCGAACTAAGAAGTCATGGATTGGATATAAAAACCCATTCGGATACCGAAGTACTATTGAAATTATTTCAACTTTACGGTTCAAAAATGCTTCACCGTCTCAACGGAATGTTTGCTTTTGTTATATGGGATAAAAAAGAACGAAAACTAACGGCTGTCCGCGATAGAATGGGTGTTAAGCCTTTATATTATTCCTTTTACAACGAAAGTTTTTACTTTGCATCCGAACAAAAAGCACTTTTTACGGCTGGAGTCCCACTAAAAATGGCGCAAGACGGAATAGAAGAATACATTTTCAACCGGTTTGTAGCTGGCGAAAATACTTTATACAAAAATGTAAAGAAAGTTTTGCCCGGATACCTGATGACTATTCACGAAAGTGGAAAAATAACGAACGAAAAATGGTGGGATTTGAAAGCAGAAATTCAAAATCAGCCAAAAATTGAAAACCCAGTAGAATGGTTTCGAGAAACTTTTGACGATTC
>CAILTC010000176.1 GCA_903837025.1 uncultured Bacteroidota bacterium
CAACCTACAGAATAACCGCCAGCTTCGTAAGCGCCTTTATTAGCAGCTTCCATAATTCCTGGACCACCACCTGTCATTACGGTAAAACCTAATTTTGCCATTGCCGCACCAATTTTTTCGGCCGCTTGGTAATGATCCATTTCAGGACCAAAACGCGCCGAACCAAAAATCGTAACACAAGGCCCAATAAAGTGCATTTTCCGAAAAGCTTTTAAAAAACTAAAAAATACTTTAAACGCAAAAACAAAATCCCGAAATCGAGACAAAGGTCCTTGCACAAATCGAGATTCTGATTTTGAAAGCGTATAATGTGGGGTCTTTTTCATAGTTACTATAAAGATACAAAATAGTTTTTTTTAAGACCAACAGACGATTTCATTTAATGAGAAAGTTTGTGTTATTATTCTAAAAATATAATTATACGAATAGTTTTAACAGGAATTAAAAAGTTATATTTGGGAAATAATCCATTTTAGAATGGCTTTTTGACCCCTTTTAAATGATCCCTAATATTGAACCCCAAACCAAATGAAAATAAAAAAGTAGTTTTAGTTTTAATGATTTGTATCCCGTCATTAATGTGTTATTCGCAGAAAAAACAAGAATCGATTAAAGAATTATTTCATGTGATGCAATTAGACTCAATCATGGATAAAACATTTAGTTCCATGATTCCTGCCATAATGAGCCAAATGAAAAGTGAAGATCCATCGGTAAATGCTCGTGCAAACGAAATGATGACAACGACTATGCAATCTGCTAAGGTGATGGTCAAAAAAATGATGGACGAAGACATGGTAACTGTGTATGATAAATACTTTTCGCAAAATGAAATCAATGACTATATCACTTTTTATAAATCGAAGTCGGGTCAAAAATTTATTAAAATGACACCTGAAATTTCAAAAGATCTTATGACGATTATGATGCAAAAATACATGCCAGAGTTTCAAAAAACGATCAAAGAAAAAGTTGATGAAATGAAAAACACGGAGAAAAAATAACAACAAGCGAAACTCCTTTTTGCATGAATTTCTGCTCGTGTCAACAAAATAGTTACTTTGGGTACGAGCAATTCAAATATCTACCAAATTCGGTGACTTTGTTTAATTTCATCATATACATTTATGTTGGCAGTAATGTTGAAGAGAAATCGAGAAAATATGTTTAAAAAAATATTACTTACTATAACGATTTTAATCTTGCCGATTATCTTTTGCTTTTTGATATATAATCAAGTGAGCCAAATAATAAAACCTAGAGATGAATTTAATTTGAATACTGGAACAATTGAAAATTTTGGGACAACAATTAGATTTCACAAAGGAAATAATAAAGCACCTAAAACGTATAGCAAAGTATTTTTCATAAAGTTAAATAATAATGACACCATATACTCCTATTTCAGTAGAGATGATGAAAAGTATGCGATATTAAAACGAAAATTACAAACAGGGAAATTCGTAAAAATATTTAATGTAGGATTCGATAAAAGACAAAATACAGTTGACATAATAGAACTTGAAAGAGGAAAAGAAATATTAATCAAAAAATCGGAATTTAATAAAAATGCTTATGTCTTGCTATCTCTTTTTTCTTCGTTTTTAATATTATACTTTTTTATTCCTTATAAATTTGTGTATTTGAAATCTAAAAGGAAAGTAAGATC
>CAILTC010000177.1 GCA_903837025.1 uncultured Bacteroidota bacterium
AACATTCCCCACATCCAAGCAGGAAATTTTAAATCTTGTACCAAAACAACCATAAAAATTCCGAGTGCTGCGGGAAACATTTGGTTCGCTAACATACCTAGTCCAAATGCGATTTTTTGACCCATTGGAACCTTTTCGTTTGGGTTAGAATTATTAATTTTCATATTTAAAGGGTTTTAATTTATATATTTATTAATTATCTCAAGCTATCTACGGTAATCGAAATTTCTATTTGTACAATCTCTCCAGTGCGGTTAAATATTTTTTGACTTAGAATAGCATCTAATTCTAAAGATTTTGCTGTATCAACATTTCCGTTTTTATAACTTACTTTTAATTCAATAGCAGGGGCAATTTTGTAGATTACAGGAACCTGACAATAGGTAAATGCCATACTGTTTTTTTCTAAATGGATTGTATTTTGCGAACCATCTATTGCAACAAAAACCGCTTCTTGATTTTGAGTTATAAATTCATTTCTGTTCAAGAGTGTTGGTCTAAATTGTAATTTTCCATTTACTAATAACACCCCTAATTCACTTATTCTTATTAGGATATCTTCTTTTACTTGGCCCGTCATTCCTGGTTGTTGCGCTCCTCGATGTTGTGGAGTATGTGAATAAGGATCAGTAGGGAATGCTCCATAAATTGCGGGTGATTTATGAATTCCGATGCCGTTTCCTATTTCGTCATAATGAGCGATTAAAGCATGAATGATTTCTGCATCTTCCTTATCATTTATTGCTTTAAAACATACTTCTTGAACTGCCAAGTGGAGTTTTGAAACCATATGCCAATAAATAGATCCCAAACCTTCATAGGCAAAAAATGTTCCTGACCTTCCAGTAAAAGCTTTGTGATTAAAGACTTCTTCAAAAAGTTGTAACAACTCCTCTTTCTCTTTTTTTACTAATGCTTCAAAAGCAATTTTACTGCTTAATTTGTCTAATTCTCGTTTTAAATCATTGGCATTATGAAAATTACCATTAAAATGATAACCGCCTTTTATATCTTGATTGATAATTTGAAAATTAGAATCGTCAAGAAGTTTTTTGAGCAAAACTGACTGTAGAACTTTGTCTTTTGGCAAATTATTTTTTTCTAAAAATTTAGGAAGCTCTTTATTTGGATATAAAATATAGCTGTTTTGGTCTGGTCTGTATAAAGCACTAGCTCGCAAAGCATCTAAAATATATAGTGATTCTTTTGCTGTGATAACGCCAGAACACAATACCGCCACTTGTCCTTCTAACATTTCTGAAAGTTGCGAAACAGCAATACCTTCTTTTTCGACAGACATTAAATTATAAGCATGATACAATTTATCTTCCCTTTGATTAGCTTTGATAGAATGATCTATAAAATCTAAAGAAACTTGTGTAAATGTTTTTAGACCAGCCATAGAATGGGTTCTTTTCTTGCCCCAGAATCCACTGCTATAAACTTGAATACGGTAATCAGAGGCTGCTTTCCCTAAACGATCTAATATGTTTTTACGAGTTTTATCATCAATTTTTCCTGAAAGAAAATGCTGATTTTCTACTAAACATTCTCTGATTTCATGATAAAATTCTACCATTTCATTAGAAATTTTGATAGTTTCTAAATCTGAATTGTTTAGCAGTTGTTGAAAAAACTTCAAAAATCGTCTTAAATAATAGAGCGTCACCATCGAAACTCCATTGCCAACTAAGGCATTGTTCGCATCGTTCCATTCTGGTCGTTGTGTATTCATCCAGATTCCGCCTTCAGGAATAAAATTGGACATTTTTGCCAAAACGGTTGCCAGTATTTTTTCGATTAAATTGACATGGTAAATGCTATCATCATTACTTTTAAGCAAAGCACCATCGGCACCAATTTTGTTTTTTCTCTCATTTATTACAACTTCCCATTCATGACTATATCCAATGGTGTCTTTCGGATTTTGTAGAATTTCATCATAGGATTTAATTGTATAAGGCACGGCAGCGTATACGAATAATTCTTTTTCGAAATAGTAGTTTAATTTTCCGGGAGTGTATTTTTCAATAAATTCGAGGAATTTTAATAAATAGATTATTTGATGATCTCCCCAATAGCCAATGTATGACCAAGTATTATCGGGCTCTAAAGCTTCCCAGTCAAAACCATCTTTAGTTACACGATAAGGATTGTAACCGTCAAAAGTGGATGCGTTTAAAAATTTAAAAATCATTCCATCAATAAATTGAGGATAAGAATAGACTAATGTTTCCCAGTTTTGAAAAATATCTCTCCAATTTCCTTGATAATCTAAAATTTTTGAACCGTCAATTTCACTAACAGTATTTATTGAAAATTTGTTCCATGGTCGGCTTGGGTCGCCGTGTCTTCTGCTGAATTTAAGCGGCAAATATTCTGTTGCAAGACGTATTAAGTCGATGTCACTTTCTTTACTCAACAACTCTTGCAAGTCAGAAAAGGATAATATGTCCTTTAGATTCGAAGTAAATGATTTATTGTTTTGAGCCACTTCATTGTTTGCATGCAATAAATAAGAAGTGAAATCCTTTTTTTCTATTTGATAATTATTGTCAAAAATTCCGCCTCGCATTATATTGAAAAGTGCATTCGAAAAATGACGCGTATCTTTCCTTTTATGTGCTGTAAACTGCAAACCATCAGCATTGCCATTAAGCGATATAAGGTTTTGTTTTCCTAACTCAATGTCTTTTTCTAGTTCACTTTCTAAATGCTTATCATTGATTATGGCCTCACAAAGCTCAATTACTTGAGATTGATTCTGGTTTACATTCGCAATTATTTTCCAGCTTTTCGAAGTGTTTTTCAACAAATTTATTTCAGTAGAAATAAAATAGGCTCCTTTTTCTCCTTTGATATCAAATTCAGATTGGAGTTTTTGTTTTTTTCTAAAGGCTGGAAGTTGTAAAGAAGATAGTAAATAAGTAGTTTTTTCAAGTCCTAAAGACCAAACAATATTTGCTTTAAGCGCTTCGCTAGGTTCTGCTTTATCAACTATAATGGCACTTAGGGCATAAATACCTAAACCACTTTCTTGATGTAATTCATTTCTTTTGTAGCCATCAACAAGGTTGCTTGTACTATTTTGCAACTCACTGCTTACACCATTAGGCATAATGTTTTGAATTCCATCTAATAGAGTAATGATATAATCATTTTCAGAAAGGTTTATAATTTCTGATTTTTTAACAAAACCAAACTTATCACTTGAATTCCATTGGTATCTAAAAGTAAGTTGGAAATCATGATGTATTTCTTCGAAAATAATTTTATTCCCGTATAAATTTTTATATAAATTTCGAGTTATCGTATACTTATCATTAAATCGCTCCGAAAAAGGTTCCCAAATATAAATTTGATTTTCCCATTGAATTTGGAAAATAGATTTGCTACCTGTAATATCAGCAAACTCAGTAATTTTATCATCGGTATAGTAGGGGAAAAGTGCAAATTCCGCATTTTTTCTTCCTGCCGAAAGTCCACCGTTACTCGAAATAAACATCCAATGATTAGAGTCACTAACAACACTCATAAAAAAAGGTCGCATGCTGTCGCTATTGGATATTTTATAGAATTGTTCTCCTTCTATTGTTATTAAATCCATTGAAACGGTTTTATCTTTAATGTCTTCATTATCAATAAATGAGGTTGGACTTTTACTCATTGTTATTATTTTAAAATTGGTGTAAATTGTTTTATTATAGGCAGTTTTTTTCAAGCCAACATCTACATTAGAAACTCTATTGTTATATAAAGTCTAATGTAGATTTTGGATTTATTTTTTAGCCGGTATTAAATAGGAACTAAAATTTGAATTATTTATATACTCTCACGTAGTCAATAGTCATAGTTTGTGGGAAAGGCGTTAGCGTATTCGGGGAGCCTACAAAATCTCCACCTACTGCTACATTCAAGATCAAAAAGAAAGGTTGGTCATAAACCCATTGTCCTTTGGTTTCAACTTCCGATTTATTAATTCTTTTGAATAAATAGTCATCAACAAAAAAATCGATCTTGTTTTCATCCCATTCTACAGCAAAAAGATGAAATTGATTATCATATCGACTATTAATTAACGTATTGGTACCTGAGATGCCATTAGTACCCGAATAGCCTGGACCGTGAATTGTGCTTTGTATGATATTGGGTGTCTGTCCCCTTAATTCCATGATGTCAATTTCGCCGCATAAAGGCCAGGTAGCAGTATCTACATTATTACCTAACATCCAAAAGGCGGGCCATAATCCTTGTCCAAAAGGGGTTTTAAGTCGAGCTTCAAATCGACCGTATTTTTGTTCTAATATTCCTTTTGTTTTGATTCTTGCCGAAGTGTAAGTAGCATTTTGATAACTTTCTTTGATGGCTGTAATTACTAAATTCCCATTACCGTCCATTGAAATATTTTGAGGACGGTTTGTATAATATTCTAATTCGTTATTTCCCCAGCCGTTTGAGCCCGTTCCTATATCATAACTCCATTTAGTTGCATCGGGCAAATCACCGGAGGCTCCATTAAATTCGTCGCTCCATGTCATTTGCCAATTATGGTTTGCTAGCTTTTGAGAAGTATCAGTATTGCAGCTAACAGCTACAAATAGCATCATGATTGCAGTGTACTTGCCTATATGTTTTATTCTTAAATTATTCATATTTCTTTATTAAATTGTTATAAATGAAAAACACCTGAATTCTTTAGATAAATAGATGTCGTCTAAATAAATATTGTCAACACTATATTATAAAGTTCTAATTATGGTAGAGGAATACATTGTCCGTATAAATATTAGAGATAGTAGTGCCTGAAAAAATAATCTGGGCAAGATGCGCTCTACTTGTTAAGCCAGTTAAACTAGAAAATGGAATGTCAAAACTAATCCAACTTTTAGAAACTAATTTAGGACTCGTATAAGTTAGCGTATGACTTGTATCATTACCTCCACCATAAACCCCGTCTGCACCAAAATCAACTACTTGAATTGAAAAATTTGATCCAGGAACTAAAGTATTTGGGATATAAAGATCGACATGTAAAAACGTCATTGCAGTTGCATTAATAGTTGGTTTACTAAACTGAATACCCACAAAATTAAAATTGGTATAATTCAATACAGTATCTCCGTTTACATTAAAATCGGCAGATTGTGTGGTTTGATAAGGCGCCCAATACCCATTATAATATTCTACGGGAACATTTGTATAAGCATTGCTATACAGCGAAATAACATTTGCTGCTAGTTTAGTTGGGGTAGGAGCAGCAGTAAAAGCACCTAATGATTGTATGGTAAGGGAACCTTTTGCAGCGACTCCAGCTAATGAAGCGGTGATAATTGCAGAACCAGCCCCAACAGTAGTCACAACACCTAGTTCGTTAACTGTTGCTACAGCTGGATTAGAGGATGAAAAAGTGAAATAATTTGGAGATGTAGTTACGGCTTGATTGTATCCGTTAGGCATATTAAATGTTGATGATAAGCCTGCAACTGTCACCGAAACCCCATTGAATGAAGTCACTGTTGTATTTAAACCATTATTTATAGTGGCTTGTTGTTGTACAATGGTTCCTAAATTTTCAAACTTTACTTCGTCTACCCAAAACGAATATCCATTTCCGTTTGCGTCAGGACCAGCAGAGATGTAAAACATTCCTTTTTCTATTTTTAACTTTGAGGCATCAGGAATTGGTACTATATATTTTTTCCAAACGGTACTCAATTGTAAATTACTTAAAGAAGCAGGGTATTTATTTTCGCCTAAATCGATACCAAAGCCTACAACACCTATTGCTTCTGCTTGTGAAGCTTTAGCCCAAAAAGTTAATGCATTATAGCTTGAAAGATCTCGTCCTACGGCTGTAAAGTATGCTCCACCAGCATAAGAACCTGAAGCATCATTTACATTAGGTACATCATAACGCATTGAAGCACTTGTGTTATTGTAGGTGACCGACTTGTCAACTTGAAAAGCTGTTACCACAGTGCTACTAAAAGCTGCATAAATTAAACCCGAACTAAATCCGTCAATAAATACTTCGGGATTTGTTGAGTAGCTTGCAGGTTTTAAGTCGTTTATATTATTTTCGCAGCCTAAAAAAGACATCACAATGATCCATAAGGAAAGCTGTTTTGCGAAGTGTATGTTAAAATTTCTTTTCATAATTATTTTTTTAATTACCGATATTTATATTTATGTAGGTTCTAATTTCCCATTCCTGTCCGTTAGAAAAACCGATTGCATCAGGATTTGGAATCAAATTCCCAATTACGTCTAAAACTTGAGTAGGGTTATATCTTGGTGAATATTTATCAAGAGAACGCCATGTTCCACGAATACCTATACGGGTATTTGGAAGAATAAACCAATCAGGTTTGCCAATTTCAGTTGAAATATCTGCCATTAATTGTAAAGGATAGGTTAGATTAAAATCACGGTGATAATCATAAGGTCCCCAATCATTTACTTTTACAGAAGAGGTTAGTTTAACTTTTTTATAAATCAAACGTAAATCCATTCCGTATCGATTAATAGTTCTTGCATCGCTACCATTACCTTGAGCTTCGCCACCATATATATTTGTGATAAAACCAAAATCTGGATTTAGTTTAGAAACAATACGGGCTTTTGATTCCCATAAATCTCTAGCAGGAGCAGCACCTGGAAAGGCGAAAGTATTTCTACCATCTGCTAAAATACCAATTGCAGCATCTTGTGTAGTTGGCAAATGACGATAAACAAAACCGGCGCTTATTGCAAATTTTGCATCTTCGGTACGATCGTTATCCCATTCGTACATCCAAGTTCCTGGAGTAGGATCATAGGTTAATAATAATTCACCTGCCACTTGTTCTCTATTGGCTCTCACTACAAATGGGTCATCAAGAATATTTCTTGGTCTTCCTGGCGCAGGAGAATCTGTTGTCATAGGCCCTTCTATCGGTTTTTGCCACAAGAAATTAGGTGCAAATTGAAAACTACCTACGTTATAAGCAAATCCGCTTAAGAAATTGTATTGATTTCCGCTACCGCTATCTTTTAATGTCCAACCCGTAAACGTTTGTGTATTATCAGCACCACCGTTTGCAACTAAACCCATAGCAGCAGACTGTGCATACCATTTAAATTTTCCGCCAGTGTACGTGATTTTTGCTTTTCCACCCCAATTATCTTTGGATCCAATTTGGTTTTGGTATACTTGATAATTTCCTGGAGTTCCTCTTTCGACTTGGTAATTTCTACCATTTAAAGGTTGTCCAGCCCAAATTCCTCCAATATCAAATCCAAAATCGCCAATTTTTCTATTGATGTCAAAGGTGAATCTGCGTGTTTTTGGTTGAGGTATTGCAAAAGAACTTACCGTTGTTCCTTGTTTATCTATATCATCATGAAAAATTCCGGTAAGATTAAATCCGTTTATTTTTTTAGAATATTTAACTAATAAAGCTGGGTTAGCTCCCCACCATAATTGAGGTCCAAAAGCTAATTTTAAACCGCTTAGCCCTTTTTTTCCTTCTGCTTCAAAACCAGCAGGAGCAGCACCATTATAAATATCTATATTAGGGCCATAATTAGCTTCAGGATATAATCCGAAGAAATCACCCTCGTATCCCCAATGATAATGACCTGTACGGTAAAACCCATTTAAGTTAAAATATTTTTCATTCCATGTATAACTGGCTCTATACACCTGTACTCGGTTGATAGATTGTAAACTTTGGTTACCATTATCACTTTTGACAACAACAGGGCGACCACGGTTTTCATAGAAAATTTCATCAATTGGATTTTGGGCAACATTTCCTAAAATATTGAATTCTATATTTGCTTTTACCTTAGAACTTGGGTTAGCTTCAACGCCAATATAATAAGATTCCATCTGGTCAAAACCTAGTTTATTTGGGTATTGACCACTATTTGCTACAGCTGTTTTAGGTGTTGTTATTAAGCTTCCGCCAGTATTGAAAGTGGTAAAATCGGCTTGTAATCTACTAAATCTAATTTTCTCTCCCTTTTTGCTTTCTAGCGCTGCTTTATCTGCTCTCGCTCTTAAGGTTGCGTCTAATATTTGAATATCATCAAATAATTTATTAATAGTATTCAAAGAACTTCCGCTAGCATAAGGATTAATTTGATGCACTTGTTTTAAAACATAATAGGCCGAACGAGGATATAATTCATAGAGTCCTTTTTCATTCGAAGGTCCTTTGGCACATATACCAAACCATTCTTCGTTCATATTGTTTTCACCTTTTACAAAATCTCTTGAATAGCCACCATTTGCCCATGAGGCATTGGTGTCATGAATATCTAAATTAATGGTTTGACCGTATTTCCACCATCCATCGCTGAATTGAAATGTAAATCCTCCAATTGCATTTTGTGCTTTTCCTAATCCTGCAGTATTTTCATAGATTTCTTTCCAATCATTTAATAAGTAGTAGGATTGCGACTTTTGATCTTCTTCATTACTAATCGAATTAAAGGCATCTGCACCAAATTCTGTAAATAAAACAGGTTTTCCGTATTCTTTTTTCACACGTTCAAAAAGATCACCAAACGAAGCACCTCTATATACATTCGACCCAAAAATATCAATATCTGGACACTCTTTGGCGATGATATTTAGAAATAATAAATCACCATTACAAATAGCAATTGGATGAGAACCATCTATTTTTTTCATAGAAACAGCCGCCTCATTAAATAACTGATACATTGGATAAGCCCGTTTTGTAGATTTTCTGTCTTCAACAGGTACATTTTCTGTTTCAGCGCCATCCCAAAATAATCCGTAGTCATTTTCATTACCTAATAAAAATAAGAGTAAGCCTTTGGTATCTTTATATTCCTGGGCAATTTGTGTTACTTCTTTAAGAAGTAAATCATGAACTCGAGGATCAGAATACTCAGTATTGGGTAACCAAGTACCATTTATTGTCAATCCGTATCGACCAAAAGTGTGGTTTAACATGGTGTAAATACCATAATTAGCATAGATATATTCAATCCATTTTTTAGGTATTCCGGAGTAAACTCGTATCGTGTTTACCCCCATGTTTTTTAGCAAAGGCATCTCATTGTCTAAAGCTTCTTTTACGATAGCATCAGGTTGATTCCATAAACTATAGGAGAAATTTTTCCCAATAGGATAATAATCCCAATTCATTCCATTTACGATAAAATCTTTTCCGTTGACAACAAGTTTTGTTCCTTCATTATTCTTTTCGATAGACACTTTGTCTGCTTGCGCATAAATAGTGGAAGAAAAGCACCAAAAGATTAGTAATAAAATAATTTTTCTCATAGGATGTATTTAATTTAGAGTTTATTAATAATTGCTGAAAAGGGTAATTTAATGGTTAAAAAAAGGATCTTATTTAAACAGCGATTTGAATAAAATTAACATATAGGGTTAGTTTTTTATTCGCTTTCAATTGCATTAAAAT
>CAILTC010000178.1 GCA_903837025.1 uncultured Bacteroidota bacterium
GATTTCTTTTAAAGCATTATTAATGCTATTTTCCTCTTTTTTGCCTTTTTCTTCCCAAGCATCTTTAAGTCCAACTGTTTTGTTAAACACTAATTTTGAAGCGGTTGAATCTTTATCAACATTGAAATAACCCAAACGTTGAAACTGTAATTTTTCACCTGATTGAACGGTAGATAAACTTGGTTCAACAAATCCTTTTATGATTTGCAAAGAATTAGCATTCATAAAATCAAGGAAGTTTTTCTCTTTATGACTGTCTGGTGCTTCGTCAATAAACAAGCGATCATACATCCTAACTTCGGCTTCGATGGCGTGTTTAATAGAAACCCAATGCAAGGTTCCAGCTACTTTTCTTTGACTCGCTTCACTCCCACTTCCGCTGCGAGAATCCTCGTCATAAGTAACATGAATTTCGGTAATATTTCCTGATACATCTTTTACAACACTTTCTCCTTTAATAATATACCCATTTTTTAAACGGACTTCCTTACCAATAGACAAACGGAAAAATTTAGCAGGAGCTTCCTCTAAAAAGTCTTCTCTTTCGATGTATAATTCTTTCGAAAATGGCACTTTACGGAAACCTGCACTTTCATCTTCTTGATTATTTTCGGCCTCTAACCACTCTTCTTTTCCTTCCGGATAATTAGAAATTACCACTTTTATCGGATCTAAAACCGCCATTACTCTTGGGGCAGTTTTGTTTAAATCTTCTCTTAAACAAAATTCTAAAAGAGAAACATCAATTACGTTTTCTCTTTTAGCAATACCAATGATATCACAAAATTTACGAATAGAATTTGCTGTATAACCTCTACGTCTCAATCCCGAAATTGTTGGCATTCTTGGATCATCCCAACCATTAACTATGTTTTCTTGAACCAATTGCAATAATTTTCGCTTGCTCATTACGGTGTAATTCAAATTCAATCGTGCGAATTCAAATTGGCTTGGTTTGACTTTTTTATCATCATAAATTTGGTCTAAAAACCAGTTGTATAATTCTTTGTGCATCACAAATTCTAAGGTACATATAGAATGCGAAATTTGCTCAATATAATCACTTTCGCCATGAGCGAAATCATACATCGGATAGATTTTCCAATCGTCTCCCGTTCTATGATGATGACGGTGTAAAATACGGTACATCAAGGGATCACGCATCAACATATTGGTCGATGTCATATCAATTTTGGCACGTAAAACATGACTTCCTTCTGGGAAATCACCTTTTTTCATTGCTTCGAACAAAGTTAAATTTTCTTCAACAGAACGATTTCGATATGGTCCGTCAACACCTGGTTGTGTTGGTGTTCCTTTTTGAGCCGCCATATCTTCCGAAGACTGGCTGTCTACATAAGCTTTTCCGTTTTTAATCATTAAAACCGCCCAATCGTGTAGTTGCTGAAAATAATCCGAAGCGTAACGTTCTTCGGCCCATTCAAAACCTAACCATTGCAAATCTTCTTTGATGGCATCTACATATTCTTGCTCTTCTTTGGCTGGATTTGTATCATCAA
>CAILTC010000179.1 GCA_903837025.1 uncultured Bacteroidota bacterium
CAATATTCCAAATTAAATTGTTGTTGAAACCCTCAGGAATAGCATTGAGTTGGTCTAAAGTATAGTTTTCTAAAAACGGAGCAATCATTTTTCGGCTCGTTCTTGTAATTTCGAAAATTGAATTCATTTTATTAAAGTTTGAAATTTTTCATAAAAATAATCATTTTCCGTGTCAAATGGATTTTCTTTGCACAAAGAAATTGCAGTTTATATGAACAAAATATATTATCTCGCTTCCTGCGATACGTGCCGGAAAATTATAAAATCATTGCCAAAAGACCATAATTTGGCCTTTCATGACATCAAACAAGATCCTATCACGATAGAGGAATTAGAAGAAATGCACCAACTTGCTGGAAGTTACGAAGCCCTTTTTAGCAAAAAAGCACAGCTTTATAAATCAATGGATCTAAAGAATAAATCCTTGACCGAAGCCGATTTCAAAAAATACATTCTGGAACATTACACCTTCTTGAGTCGCCCCGTCTTTATTATTGATGGCAAAATTTATATTGGCAACACCCAACAAAATATGCTTCAGGTGATGAAAGCGTTAAATGGTTTATAGTATTTAAAGCGAAAAAACACCTCATAAACGCTGAAAACTTTTTCCTTATCTTTGAACTCTTTTAGAAAATAATATGATACAATCAATGACTGGATTTGGCAAAGCAAGCTTGCAATTGTCAACCAAAAAAATAACTGTCGAAGTAAAATCCTTAAACAGTAAAGGCTTAGATTTAAGCGTTCGAATGCCTTCGTCTTACCGCGAAATGGAATTGGGTTTACGAAACCAAATCGCCTTACAACTCGAAAGAGGGACAGTAGAGTTTTCGATTTTTATCGAAAGTACAGCCGAACAAACCTCCACGAAAGTGAATGTACCCATTGTGAAAGCCTACATCGACCAATTGAGAGCCGTTTATGCCGATGCCGATGAAACCGAATTGATGAAAATGGCCATCAGAATGCCTGACACCATGAAAACCGAGAGGGAAGAAATTGACGCAAATGATTGGGCCGAAATTCAGAAAGTAATTGGTGAAGCCTTAGATTATATTGGAAATTTCCGCAAAGATGAAGGGGCTTCATTAGAGAAAGAATTCCAGTTGCGTATCGGCAATATTCGTCAATATATGAATGAGGCTTTGGCCTTGGATCCAGAACGGGTTCAGGCGATCAAAGACCGTTTGCAAACTGCTATTTCGGAGTTGAAAGTCAATGTTGACGAAAACCGTTTCGAGCAAGAATTAATTTATTATCTTGAAAAACTAGACATCACCGAGGAAAAAGTTCGTTTGACCAATCACCTCGATTATTTCTTGGAAACCATAAACGGAACCGAAGCCAATGGTCGAAAACTTGGTTTTATTACCCAAGAAATGGGACGCGAAATCAACACCATGGGATCAAAATCGAATCACGCCCAAATGCAAAAATTAGTCGTGATGATGAAAGACGAATTGGAGAAAATTAAGGAACAGGTTTTGAATGTATTGTAAAATTTAATACATGAATGTTCAATTATTAGAGACTAAGAAATTGTTATTTGATAAATGCGGTTTTGAAATTTTGAATTTTGAAATCGAAAAAGAAAGTTCTGCCTATTGTGCTTGCCAATTTGAAATTAACAAATTGAAGGTTCTTTTTCGTTCTGCAAAAATCACTCCAACAAAAATGGGGCAATTTGTAACTTTGTGGAAAAGAAACAGTACAAAAAATACAATTGAACCGTTTGAAATTTCTGATACTATTGATTTGTTTGTAATAAATGTAAAAACCGAATCAAATTTTGGACAATTTGTATTTCCTAAATCAGTTCTTGTCGAAAAAGGAATTGTCACCAATAAAAAAGAAGGTAAACGGGCAATTAGAGTTTATCCGATTTGGGATCTTCCAGAAAGCAGACAAGCCAAAAATACTCAAAATTGGCAATTGGATTATTTTTTAGAAATTCCACTTGACGAAACATTAGATATAAATAAAACCAAATTGCTTTATTTGAAAAAATAGTATTCTATAAAATGAAAAAAGGAAAATTAATAGTGTTTTCGGCGCCATCAGGTTCAGGGAAAACAACCATAGTTAGGCATTTATTAGGAAAAGAAGACTTGAATTTAGAGTTTTCTATTTCGGCAGCAACACGTGAAGCTCGTGGCGAGGAAGTAAGCGGAAAAGATTACTACTTCATGTCGTTAGAAGAGTTCAAAAAGCACATCAAAAACGAAGATTTTGTAGAATGGGAAGAAGTGTATCGTGATAATTTTTACGGCACTTTAAAAAGCGAAGTCGAACGCATTTGGGCTCAAGGAAAAAACGTAATTTTTGATATTGACGTTGCCGGCGGATTGCGAATCAAACATAAATTTCCCGAGGAAACTTTGGCTGTTTTCGTAAAACCACCCAGTGTCGACGAACTAAAAAGAAGACTTAAAGAACGTTCTACCGAAAGCGAAGACAAAATTAATATGCGAATTGCAAAGGCTTCGGTTGAACTAGCGACTGCGCCACAGTTTGATGTCATTATCAAAAATTACGATTTAGATATTGCTTTAGAAGAAGCCTATCAATTAGTGAAAGAATTTGTGAAAGAGTAAAAAATTGAAAGATTGACGAATTGAAAGATTCTTTCCCTAATGATAATCTTTAAATTATTCAATCTTTAAATCTTTAAATATAATCCATGAAAATCGGACTCTATTTCGGAACCTTCAATCCCATTCATATTGGGCACCTGATTATTGCTAATCACATGGCGGAATATGCCGGTTTAGACCAAATCTGGATGGTGGTAACTCCTCATAATCCCCACAAGAAAAAGGAAACATTGCTGGAGGATCACCAGCGTTTGCAACTGGTTTATTTAGCCACAGAGGATTATCCAAAAATTAAACCTTCAGACATTGAGTTTAAGCTTTCGCAACCCAATTATACAGTGAATACATTGGCGCATTTACAGGATAAATTTCCGCAACACATTTTTTCATTGATTATGGGCGAAGACAATTTGAAGTCCTTGCACAAGTGGAAAAACTATGAGGTAATTATGCAGAATCATGAAATTTATGTCTATCCTCGTATTTCATCAGAGATAGAAAATCTAGCATTCAAAAACAATCCGAGAATTCATTTTATAGATGCTCCAATTGTAGAAATATCCTCTACTTTTATTCGTGAAAACATCAAAAACAAAAAGAATGTTCAACCGCTTTTGCCTTCAAAAGTTTGGGAATATTTAGATTATAATAATTTATACAAGAAGTAGTTATTGCAAAACTTTTTTTAATTCCTGTTCAATACTTTCGGAAATCGTGCTTAAATCTACCTTTTTTCCAGACAGTAAATAGACTTCGGTGCTTGGCATTTGCTTGCAATCCCACACTAATTGCACTTTTTTTTCGGCTAATAAATCTTTCGCATTGATATTCCAAACTACAGCAATTCCGATGTTTTTGGATAGTATTTCAAGCATTTCATTCTCGGATGGAA
>CAILTC010000180.1 GCA_903837025.1 uncultured Bacteroidota bacterium
AAATTTTTTACTCTGCTTTAATAATAACTGGGAGAATAAACTGTGTTTTTACAGGAATTCCTCGCTTGATTGCTGGATTTACTTTCGGGAAACCTACAAGACGCGCTTTAAGAATGCTGTCTATTTTTATGATATCATACGCCACAGAATCTTTGGGGAATTGGGGTTCGAATTTCATCACCGAATTAGGATAAATGGTCACTTTTACCTCAATTGTGTCGAGTTCAGGATACAGAATCGACAAGGTATCGACACTTAATTTTTGTTGAATCAGTTGGGTCATGTACTCGAAAAAACATTGCTGACGCTCAACTTTATTTTCTATTTTTTGGCAGTCTGCAACCGATGGAAATTCGTCGACTTCTTTCCAATTGATGGCTTTCAATTCTTTTTGTAAAAGTTCCTTTTCTGACGGCACTTGCTTGTCGAAGTACTGGCAGGAATTAAAAATTATAAGTACAAATAAAAGGGAAAATTGCTTCAATGTTTTGTTTTTGAATTGGACTACTATTTTATAAAAATACAATTATTTTTTTTGATTTTGTTTAGAAAGCAAATAATCTTCATAGTTTTCGGCAAACCATTTCTTTTTGCTTTCGGCCGCAGTTTGTTTTTCTGCTGGATACAATGCGGCTAATCTATCGGAGAAAATTGCAATTTTAATGGTGTAGCTGTAAAACTCCTCTTTGGTTAAAATCAGATTATTGTCCGATTTTTTTTGAAAAAATTCAAAAAATAGTTTGTCAAAATCTTTTATTGTGAAATTCGTCACAGTCTTTTTGTTAGCGTTATAAATAGTCTCTTTTAGAGAATCATCGGCGCTATTTACCTTTTTTTCTTGGGCATAAAGTGAGTTTAAGAAAAACATGGTTGCCATTATTAAAATCATTTTTCTCATAATAGCTTTGCGAATAAGTGAAGGCTTTATTTTGTTCAAAATTACTAAAAAATAATTTTATAGTAATGATGAATTTAAATTTTGGTTCTTTTATTGAAATTGTTCTCCAGTCGAGCGTATTTTAGTTTTTGAAAAACGCAATTTTTCTTATTCTATTATAGTAAGACTTTAATTATTTGAGATAGCGTATTCCTTCGAGATAGGGGACAAAAAAACCCGTTTCGTGAGAAACGGGTTTTTTTAACAATTGAGAAAATCAATTATGCTTCAACTTCGAATGGAAGTATAGATACATACGATTTATTATCTCTTTTCTTTTGGAAGAAAACAACTCCATCTACTCTTGCGTGTAGGGTGTGATCTTTACTGATGTAAACGTTTTCACCTGGATTATGTTTTGAACCTCTTTGTCTTACGATGATGTTCCCTGCAATAGCAGCTTGTCCACCAAAAATCTTAACGCCTAAACGTTTTGATTCTGATTCTCTACCATTCTTGGAACTACCGACACCTTTCTTGTGAGCCATGACGTATTAGTTTTATTTTGTTATTATTCTTGTGTGTCTTCTTTTTTAGCTTTTGGAGCTTTTTTTACTTTAGGAGCTGCATCTGCAACTTCTTCTGTAGCAACTTCAGCTTCTGCTTTTTTCGGAGCTGCTTTTTTAGCACCTGATGCAGTAATACCTTCAATTACAATTTGAGTAAGATACTGTCTGTGACCGTTTCTCTTTTTGTAACCTTTTCTTCTTTTCTTTTTGAAAACGATTACTTTATCTCCTTTTAAGTGTTGTAACACTTTAGCTTCTACTGAAGCACCTTCTATAGCTGGGGCGCCTATTGTGATTGTACCGTTGTCGTCTAACAAATAAACTTTGTCGAAAGAAACTTTAGTTCCTTCTTCATTTGCCAAACGGTGAACGTAAACCTTTAGGTCTTTGCTAACTTTAAACTGTTGCCCTGCTATCTCTACGATTGCATACATAACAAATTGTTTTAGAAATTTTTAAGGTTGCAAATATACAATTAAATATTTATCCTGCAATTAGTTCGTAAAAAAATATATTCGAATTGTTTTACGTCAATATTTTCAATGGTTGCGAGTCATTTGAACCCCTTTTTGATTAAAATTGTTAAACTATAAACAATAATAGAATCATTTACCATTAATAATTAAAAATGGTTATTTTTGATATCACAAAAATCTTAGTTTTTTTACAAATAGTAAATAAAATTTATTAATCCTTATGAAAAAATCAATAATGGTGTTAAGTACTGCACTTTTGCTAGGGGGAATTGCTTCGGCTCAGAAAGTAGATTTCGAAGAATATAATTTAGACAATGGAATGCATGTTATTTTGCATAATGATCCTTCGGCACCAGTAGTTGTCACGTCAGTGATGTATCATGTGGGATCGAAAGATGAAACTCCAGACAGAACTGGTTTTGCCCACTTTTTTGAACATTTATTGTTTGAAGGAACTGAAAATATAAAACGGGGAGAATGGATGAAAATTGTAACTTCAAACGGAGGTGTTAATAATGCCAATACCACAGATGACCGAACCTATTATTACGAAGTGTTTCCTTCGAATAATTTGGAATTAGGGCTTTGGATGGAGTCCGAAAGATTAATGCATCCTGTGATCAACAAAATTGGTGTTTCTACCCAAAACGAAGTGGTAAAAGAAGAAAAAAGAACTAGTTTTGATAATCGCCCTTACGGAAATATTCTTACGGTCGTAAAAGAAAATATGTTCAAAAACCATCCGTATCGCTGGTCAACTATTGGATCAATGAAAGATTTAGATGCTGCTACTCTGGAAGAATTTCAAGCTTTCAACAAAAAATTCTATACGCCAAACAATTCCGTTTTAGTAGTTGCGGGTGATATCGATAAAAAACAAGCCAAGGAATGGATTCAAAAATATTTTGGGTCTATCCCAAAAGGGCAAGAGTTAAAAAAACAAACTTATCTTGAAGAGCCAATAACGCAAACCATCAAAGCAACGTATCAAGATCCAAATATCCAGATTCCGATGTTGGTGGCTTCTTATCGAACACCTTCTATGAAAACGAAAGATGCGAGAGTTTTAGATTTGATATCTTCTTATTTAAGTGATGGAAAAAGTTCAAAATTGTATAAAAAAATTGTTGACGAGAAAAAAATGGCGTTGCAAATCGGAGCGGTTGGCTTTAGCCAAGAAGACTACGGAATGTATATTATATATGGTTTGCCAATGGGAACGTCAACAACCGCCGATTTACTGAAAGAAATTGATGAAGAAATAGTAAAAATTCAAACCGATTTGATTTCAGAAAAGGATTATCAAAAATTGCAAAATACATTCGACAATCAATTTGTAAATGCAAATGCTAGCGTAGAGGGTATTGCCGAAAACTTGGCAAAATTCTATTTACTTTATGGCGATGTGAATTTGATAAATAACGAGATTGACCTTTATCACTCTATTACACGAGAAGAAATTAGAGCTGTAGCAAAAAAATATTTGAATCCCAATCAAAGATTAATTTTGGATTACGTTCCTTCTAAAGATCAAGCTCAAAACTAAGACCTTATATATCATGAAAAAAACAAGTATATTATTATTCATTTTGATCTTAACTGGAATTATGCAGGCACAAGACC
>CAILTC010000181.1 GCA_903837025.1 uncultured Bacteroidota bacterium
ATTCAAATCAAAAAACTAAAAATACTAATTGTTGAAGACGACCCCATATCAAAACTACTAATTTCTAAGGCCATAACTCCGTACAGTAAAGAAATTATAAAAGTAAGTACCGGAATTCAAGCCATAGAAGCATGCCGAAATAATCCGGATATCGATTTAGTGATGATGGATATTAATATGCCTGAAATGAGTGGTCATGAAGCTACCAAGCGTATTCGACAATTTAATAAAGACATCATTATTATTGCGCAAACTGCCAATGCACTGACTAGTGATAGAAACAATGCAATAGATTCTGGTTGTAATGATTATCTTTCTAAACCAATAAATAAGGAAGTATTAATCCGTTTGATAGAAGATTATTTTACATAGAGAAACCTTTTCATTCATCATCTTAAATCCGGATTGTTTCACAATTCGGATTTTTTTTGCAAAAAAAGATTAGTAAAAAGCAAAAATAAGCAAAACGATTAAAACCGTTGCTATACAATGCTTTATAAAAGAGTAGTCTTAGATTGGAACTCGCTGTCTGATACGTTTTGGTCGTAAAAACACAAAGTTAAGTTACTAATTCGTTACCGATTGACAAAGGCAACTACATAGTTTAACTGATTATATTTCAGTGTTTTGCACTCTTTTTCATATTCCCTTGTAACTCAAAGTAATTTAATTTTAAACATTTGAGTTATGGAACAGACGAAAAAATCTACGTTCAAACTGCTTTTCTATCTGAAAAAGAATGAACCGAAAAAGAACGGTAACGCTCCCATTATGGCACGCATTACCATTGATGGAGCAGCTAAGACTTTGGGAACAAAGTTAGAAATTAACCCCAATAATTGGGATTTAAAGTATGGAAGAGTTGAGGGCAAAAGTGTCAAAGCATTGAGCATTAACCAAAAATTGGATAAAATACGGGGACGTATCGACACTATTTATGAAGATATGCTGAAACAGGAGGGTTTTGTCACGGCACAAAAGCTAAAACTCGCATTTCTCGGTGTTGGTGTTATGGACGATTCCTTACTGAAAGTATTTAAAAAGAACAATGAGGATTTTGGAAAAATGGTGGATAAAGGAGAACGCTCCAAAAGCACCTACTACAAATACAAAATTGTCTATAACCACGTCGCAGAATTTATAAAAAGCAGGTATCATCGTGATGATATGGCGTTTCGGGAATTGACCTGTGATTTTATTAGGGAATTTGATTTCTTCCTTAGAACAGACAAAGAATGCAAACATAATACTGTTTGGGTATATACGATGCTACTCTATCGTGTTGCAGAAATAGCTGTCAAGAATAGTCTTATCAGGATAAATCCTTTTGAAGATTATGAAATCTCTATGAAAGAAAATGACCGTAGTTATCTACTTAAAGAACACGTAGAATCCCTTTTATTACACAATCCTTCAAAACAACATTATGAACTTGTAAAGGATCTTTTTGTATTCAGCTGTTTCACAGGGTTATCTTATATCGATATTAAACAACTTAAAAGGAATAATATACAATCCTTTTTTGATGGTCACGATTGGATTATAAGCCGAAGACAAAAATCTGATGTTGCTTCTAATGTAAGACTTATGGAAATACCCAAACGAATTATTGAAAAATATAAAGGTACTACCCAAAATGATTCTATTTTTCCCGTTCCTACAAACAAAATTTGTAACAGTCATATAAACAAGCTTATTAAGGAATTAGAGATTGTTACAGAACAAAAAGTGACCTTTCACACAGCAAGGCATACATTTGGAACGATGTTTTTAACAGAGGGTGTCCCATTGGAAAGCCTCAGTAAAATGATGGGGCACAAAAATATTTCTACGACACAGATTTACGCTAAGATTACCAGCCAAAAGATAAGTAAGGATATGGATCTGGTATCTCATAAATTCTCTGGTATGGAAGCAGCATTTATTGAAATGGAAAACGAAATTATTGTTTGAAATTTATTCTTTACATACAGATTAAAGCAGGACTTAACCATCCTGCTTTTTTATGCCCATACTTAATCCTCAAAGCACATTTATTTTTCCAACGCAAATCCCGCTGCTCATAAAAGAGCTTTGATTGGATACTGATAAAGCATATTGAAAAAATATCCGTCACTATTGCTCGATGATATTTTTTAAATACCCTTTCAGCGG
>CAILTC010000182.1 GCA_903837025.1 uncultured Bacteroidota bacterium
ATGCCGTGTATTTTACAAGAAAAAATAGAATATAACTCAAACAAAACACTGTTTTTAATATTTAACCCTTATTTCCTGTTATTTTAAAAAGTTATGCCGTTATTTTGAATAGATATGCCGTTATTTTGACTACTCCAAATTTTTTCAAGAATAAGAAAAGTTTGTATTTCTTTGTCAAGAATAATTGATTGAAATTTTTCACGGCCTTTTACCCTTTATTAGAATAGATTCATCAAAGTCTAATTTTGTTTTCCGTTTTAATTTTCGATTAAATTTTTTTAATTCGGAGTATTATATTAAACATGCTAACATAGCAGTAAAAAAGAGAAGAAATAATCTTCGGAAAAAGTACAAAAAAAAATTATTCCTTTTTCTTGTGGGTAGTACTTATATTTACTTATATTTGCATAAGTATTTTTACTTAGTTATTACAAATTAATCGAATATGATACAAGTCGAACAAGCCTTAGCCATTATTGAAAATAATTGTCCAAAGATGCCCATTAGAAAAATCAAAGTGCGTAAATCACTTGGTTTTATTTTGGCGGAAGCCATTTATTCCCCAATAGATATGCCTCCGTTTCGACAATCAGCAATGGATGGTTTTGCTTTTTTGCATAGTGAATTAACACAATTTGAGGTAATCGGCACTTCGCAAGCGGGCGATTATTCGAACATTGCACTCGAAAAAAATCAAGCAATCCGAATATTTACAGGTGCTTATGTTCCTGATAATTTAGATACGGTCGTTATGCAAGAACACACTACTGTAGATGATAACACTATAACAATCGATAAAATGCCGCTCTGTTTTGCCAATGTCAGAAACCAAGGAGAACAAATAAAAGAGAATCAATTGGTTCTTGAAAAAGGTACCTCAATTAATCCTGCTGCAATTGGTTTTTTAGCCTGTTTGGGCATAACCGAAATTGCGGTGTATGCCAAACCAAAAGTCGCTATTGTAGTTACTGGAAACGAATTGGTCAAACCCGGAAATCATTTGCCAAAAGGCAAAATTTACGAAAGCAATTCGATTATGCTTGAAACTGCTTTGAGAGGAATTGGAATTCAAAAAACAGCCACTTTCAATGTAAAAGACAATTTAAAAGCTACGAAAAAAGTACTCAAAAACTGCCTTTCTGATTTTGATGTTGTTTTGGTTTCTGGAGGAATTTCGGTTGGCGATTATGATTTTGTAAAAGAAGCACTGTTATCTAATGGTGTTGAAGAATTATTCTATAAAATCAACCAAAAGCCCGGTAAACCACTGTTTTTTGGTAAAAAAGACGAAACAATTGTTTTTGCTTTGCCTGGAAATCCTGCTTCTACTTTGACCAGTTTTTATGTTTATGTACTTGCCGCCTTAAAAAAAAGAATGGGTTTTGAAGCAATTAATTTACCGAAAATAAAACGGAAAATCAATATTGATTTTACCAACACATCCGAAAAAACCTTGTTCCTAAAAGCGTTTTATAACGAAGAAAAAGTGAGCATATTAGAAAGTCAAAGTTCGGCAATGTTGAATACTTTTGCCTTGGCAAATGCTTTCGTATGTGTGCCATACGATCAGGAAAATATCAAAAAAGACCAAGAAGTAATGGTTATTCCCATTAATTAAAATGGATAATTATGACACTAATAAACAATGATTTTCTAATTCTATTCTGCCTATTGCTAGCGGTAATTGCGTTTTTGTACGCAAGCGTTGGTCATGGCGGTGCTTCGGGATATTTGGCTTTGATGTCGATTTGCGCATTTCCCATTTATATCCTGAAACCCTCTGCCCTATTGCTCAATTTGTTTGTTTCTGGAATTTCATTTTTCTTTTATTATAAAAAGGATTTTTTCAAACCAAAACTCTTTTATCCTTTTGCGATAACCTCTGTACCTGCTGCTTTTATTGGCGGAATGATTCCATTAGAGAATACTATTTACAAAATAATAGTAGGATTGATTTTGATTCTAGCCGCTTTACGATTGTTTGGTTTATTCAATAACAAAGAAAAAGAGGTTACTAAAATAAATATTCCTTTGGCAATGGCAATTGGTTTCGGAATTGGTTTATTGTCTGGAATGCTAGGAATTGGTGGCGGAGTTATCCTGAGTCCAATTTTGCTACTTTTAGGATGGGCAACGTTAAAAGAAACGGCTGCAATATCTAGTTTGTTTATCTTTGTGAATTCGATTGCTGGACTTTCGGGCTATTTATTGGATGGGAAAAGCATTCCTACAGAATCGTTTTATTTGGTTCCGATTGCTGTTTTTGGCGGAATGTTAGGCGCTTATTATGGAAGTGGTCTATTTTCGAACAAGGTTTTAAAATATGTATTGGCAACCGTAATATTGATGGCGAGTATCAAGTTGATTGTCTGATTTTTAAGAAACAAAAATGAAAATATCAATTCTTTGTGGTGGAAAAAGTAGCCGAATGCAATCTGAAAAAGGCTTGGTTTTATACCAAAATAAAGCTTTTATCGAACATATTATTGATGCGGTTTTGCCAATTTCGAGAAACATTCAATTGATTACCAATGGAAGCTATTACGATTATTTAAAATATAATGTGGTTAAAGACCTTATCATTGACAAAGGCCCAATTGGCGGAATATATTCAGCTTTGACCCAATCAGAAACGGAATTGAATTTGATTTTGAGTTGTGATATTCCGTTAATTTCGACCGAAATAGTATTGGAATTGATAGCAAACCACAACTCCAATTTTGATGCAACTCTTTTTGAAGATGCCCATAGAATTCATCCTTTGATCGGAATTTATTCAAAAAATTGTTTGCCAATTCTAAAAAAAGCTATCGATGAAGATGATTTAAAAATGATGCATTTTCTTTCGAAAATAAGCCTTCAAAAATTAAATGTTGATGAACCTAAAAGCCATTTATTTAAAAATATAAATACAATTGCCGAATTAAACGAACTGAACAATAACGAATACAAAATAGCATGACAACTACAAAAAAATCAAAACTAACCATTGTGGGCGCAGGTCCAGGAGATGTAGAACTGATTACTTTAAAGGCAATAAAAGCAATAAAAGCTGCCGATGTAATCTTGTATGATGCGCTTGTCAACGAAGAATTATTGCACTATGCAACTACTTCAGAAATCATTTTTGTAGGCAAACGTTTGGGCTGCCACGCCTATAGCCAAGACCAAATTAACGAACTTATCGTTACGATGGCAAATCGTTTTGGTCATGTGGTCCGTTTAAAAGGGGGTGATCCCTTTGTATTTGGTCGAGGAAGCGAAGAGATTGCTTATGCGCAACAATTTGGATTAGAAACTGCCATTGTTCCCGGAATTTCGTCGGCTTTGGGAGTGCCCGCATCAAACGGAATTAGCCTGACACAAAGAGGAATTTCCGAAAGTTTTTGGGTCATTACCGGAACAACTTCGGATCATAAACTATCCAAAGATGTAACTTTGGCTTCGCAATCCTCGGCGACCGTGGTTATCTTAATGGGAATGAATAAATTGGAGGAGATTATTTCGATTTATCAAAATAACCGAACCGATGATTTGCCCGTAGCCATTATTCAAAACGGAACCAAAGATTCCCAAAAAAAAGTGATTGGTTCAATCCATTCGATTCAGGAAATGGTTCATAAACATCAAATTTCGTCCCCAGCAATTATTATTATTGGCGAAGTGGTACAACATTCCTCTGCCTTATCGTCATATTTTAAGTGCGAATATTCCGAAGATGAATTTGTTTTTCAAAACTTAAATCTAATCGAATGATACACCTCAAATATTTTGGTGCAATTGCCGAAGAAACCAAAAGTCAAGAAGAAGTATTTCCGTTTTCGGAGATGAATTTACAGCAATTAATAGACGAATTAGAACAAAAATATCAGTTGAAAAAGCTGTCTTTTAGTGTTGCTGTCAATCAAAAAATAATTCAGGATTTGGATAATTATGAATTAAAATCTAATGATATTATTGCTTTGCTACCACCATTTGCTGGAGGTTAATACCTAAAGTTAAGTTTTTTTTGTCATTTCGACGAAAGAGAAATCACATAACGAGAGCAACTTATGTGATTTCTCCCGAAGGTCGAAATGACAAAACCATATTTTTTTTTACTTAATAACATTGGTTAAAGCCCCAAATGGGGAATTTTAAAACAAAATATTTATGGAAACTACACGATACAACCGACAAATCATTCTTCCCGAAATAGGAACAAGCGGACAAGAAAAATTAGAAAAGGCAAAAGTTTTGATCATTGGTCTTGGCGGATTGGGTTCGGCAGTTTTGCCGTATTTGGTTGCAGCTGGCGTAGGTGAAATTGGGATTATGGATGATGATCGTATCGACATTTCTAATTTGCAGCGCCAAGTAATTTATAAAGATAGCTCGGTAGGAAAAAGCAAAGTTTTGGAAGCAGCAGCAATGGCTTTGGCACTAAATCCTTCGATAAAAATCAATGCCATTTTCGAAAAATTAGAGGCAACCAATGCTATTTCACTATTCGATCAGTATGATATTATAGTCGATGCCACCGATAATTTGAACACCAAATATTTGATAAATGATGTATCTTGCATAACCAATAAGCCTTTTGTTTATGGTTCGATTTATCGATTTGAAGGGCAAGTTTCGGTTTTTAATTACCAAAATGGTCCCACATTGAGATGTGTTTTTCCCGAAGAATCTGCCATAACAAGCAGCTGTAATGAAGCTGGAGTTTTAGGCGTTTCGGTTGGAATAATCGGAATGTTTCAAGCTAACGAAGTGCTAAAAATGATTCTAGGTATTGGAGAAGTATTATCAGGTAAATTACTTATTTATAATACTTTGACCAACGAACAACAAAAACATGAATTTTCTAAAATCCAAACCAAAACAATAGATCAATCGTTTTTAGAAAATAAATATTTTACGAATAAAAACACTCTTTTTGAAATTGACGCAGCTCAAGCTTTGGAACAAATAAACAATCCCGAAGTGCTATTTCTTGATGTTCGAAATTTTGAAGAACACCCCAAAATAACTTTCGAAAATAGTATTCAGATTCCTTTGGATCATTTAGAAACGGAACTGCATCAATTAGATAATACAAAAGAAATTTTTGTATTTTGTCAGTCTGGGATTAGAAGTAAAATTGCAGTAGAATTATTATTAAAACAAGAATTTAAGAACGTAAAAAGCATCATTGGTGGAGCGAAAATGTTGGATAATTGCGTTTTAGTATAGATTTATTTACTGGAAAAATCTCTGTGAATTTGTCATTTCGACGAAG
>CAILTC010000183.1 GCA_903837025.1 uncultured Bacteroidota bacterium
GTCGAGCAAACCGATAACGGATTGAAATACAACAAAGGGCTTTTGCCTAAAAAATGGAAATCACTCAAGATTATAGGTCTTGGAGTTGATAATAAAACGATTACTATAGAATAGCAATTCAATTAATTATTATACCTGACAGGTTTTAAAAACCTATCAGGTATATGTTGAAAAATCTCATTATGAAAACAAATATTTCGACTTTTTTTAACAAAAAAAACATCTTACTTTTTAGCTTTATGTTAGCTGCAATTCATTTATCAGCTCAAAAAATAACCATTCCCATAGCTACAGAAAACAATATGTTGCTATTACAAACGGACAGCAATAACCGATTGATGACCGTATATTTTGGCAAACCACTTGAAAACGAAAATGAATTCGAAGCCGTTTCGGCAGGATTAAATTATGATTATTCCAACCAAGGAATCTATAATTCTGCTTATACGCCATCGGGTACTTGGAACCTTTCTGAACCAGCTATACAAGTAAAACATGCGGATGGCAACACTTCATTAGAACTTAAATATGTAAGCCATAAAATTGAAAAAATAGACGCAAATAGCTCTATTACCAGTATCGTTCTTAAAGATCCTATTTATCCGTTTGAAGTAACTTTATTTTATAAAGTCTGGAATAAAGAAAATATTATTGAGCAATGGACAGAGATAAAACACAAAGAAAAAAAGGCGGTGTTATTGCAAAAATATGCTTCGGCAAACCTATTTTTTGGAGGAAAAAATTTCTATCTCACCAGTTTTCAAGGAGAATATCTAAAAGAAATGCAACCAGTTGAAACAAAGCTTGTGCAAGGTATAAGAAGTTTAGATACAAAATTAGGAACAAGAGCGATGCTCACTCAATCACCTAATTTTATGGTTTCGTTTGGCAAACCAGCTTCAGAAAATGATGGAACAGTGCTAATCGGTCAATTAGCTTGGAGCAGCAATTTTAAATTGGAATTTGAAATCGATTCGAATAAGAATCTTAGATTACTTGCAGGAATCAATCCGTTTGCTTCTGAATATTCATTAGCTCCAAACGAAGTTTTCAAAACCCCTTCTTTAATTTACGCGCTTTCTAATCATGGTACGGGCGAAGCCAGTAGAAACCTTCATGATTGGGCACGAAAATACAGGATTCTGGACGGCCAAGGCGAGCGACTTACTTTATTGAACAATTGGGAAGCTACTTATTTTGATTTTGATGAAAACAAACTTAAAGGTTTATTTAAAGATGCTAAAGATTTAGGTGTCGATATGTTTTTGTTAGACGACGGTTGGTTTGGCAACAAATATCCTAGAAATAATGATGATGCAGGACTTGGCGATTGGCAAGAAAACAGAAAAAAATTACCAAGCGGTTTGGGTTATTTGGTAAAAGAAGCCAAAAAAGAAGGTGTGAAATTTGGAATATGGATAGAACCTGAAATGGTAAACCCGAAAAGCGAATTGTATGAAAAACATTTAGACTGGGTTATTCGTCAACCTCAAAGACCGGAGATTTATTATAGAAACCAATTAGTTTTAGACTTATCAAA
>CAILTC010000184.1 GCA_903837025.1 uncultured Bacteroidota bacterium
CCTGCGACATTGCCACAGCTCCCTATTGCATCATGGCGTCTCTCGCCTCGGCACTGCGTGGAAACTTCAGGAACGGATAGCTTTTGGCTTAGTTTTTTACAATGATTTTTGTTCCCATTTCTAATTTATCCGCTTCGGTTAACTTAACAATATAAATACCATCACTCAAATTTGATGTTGAAAATGAATATGAAGAATCAGTTCCTAATTGAGTTTTGTTGAAAATTAGTTTCCCCATAACACCATATAGGCCGTAAGAAACAAGTTCTTTTTGTAACGGATTCGTGATTATTACTTTTTTAACGGAGTTATCTTGTCGCACTACAAAGTCGCTTTGATTTACAAAATTATCAACCCCTAAAGTACCATTTTTGAAAGTAATTTCATATTGAGTATTATTAGTTCCTGCTGGCAATGTTACATCAAACACACTGTTTTTAATATCATAATATAAATTAGCTGTAATATCGTGAATATAAACATTAGTGACTTCAGGAATGTTTAGCATTTGATTAACCGTTACTTTGTAATTAGCTTGATCAACATTTCTAAACCCTATAGCAATTTTTTTATCAATAGAAAACGGCATAACATTTATTACATATTCATTATTTTCAATTACAAAATAATTATTTGACGGACCATCATTTGGTGAAGCTGCATCCTTAGCACGATCAACACCATCTGTAGATAAAGGATCGAATGCCAAAACCATTTGACTAACAGGACCATTATCTAATAATGTATTAAACCTGATTTGTGGTTGAACATTAGAAGTAGCTGCCTTTTTAGCATTTGTTGTTTTTTCGAATTGAGATAAATTATCTACTCCTTCTTTGACAAATACTCTATAACTATTTTTCATTTGAGCATTTCCGTTTACAGCTCCTTCAATCATAAATCCCTGACCAATAGGAGAATATTTTCTTTGATAAATATTACCTGGACTTTCTACATTAGTTATTTCGGCACCATTATTATTATAAGAATAAAATACTGCAGGAATATATATATCTCCTGCTGAATAGGTTGCATAACCTCCTCTATAATCAGCAATATAATGAGAATTTATTGTTTTGTCTTGTTCCCAAAAATAGGCAATTCCGGTACAACTTAAATCATCATTTAAGAAAGCTTGCAAATCTATAGCTGATGGATAAGGATTCCCTGTCAATGACCACTCGCCTGTCAAAACAGGTATATTAATGGTTCCATCATTGGGTTTTCCTCTAAAATCATAACGCTGTTGTTTGCCGTCAGGGTTATTTTGAACTCCATCAACAGTAGTAGTATCTGTTCCTGAAGATCCTTTCATTGTAAAACCTTCGCCTGTATTTATTGTAGCTGATGAACCTGCTTGAACCCAATCAGAATACGAAGAGTTGTGAGTGGTAAATTTATAAATCCAATAAGGTGAAATCGCAAAAGGATTCGCTGTACCATCATATACATTAGAAGCCAAAATTGTGGCAGCTGTTGTAGCGGTTTCTGTTGTAGGAACTCCCAATTGATTGATTCCAAAAGGATTATTTACAGTTGTAGATGAATCTACATTCCCAACTGGAGAACACCAATAATTATATTGATAATTATTAACAGTTCCTTCTTGAAAAACAGATAAACTTCCTAATCCTTTATTGGCTCCTGATCCTGTAGTTCCTTGTAATAACTGCCCATTATTTCTTAAATAAAAATTACTTGTTGATGCGTTTAGTTCAATATCATTTTTTACATAAACATATTGATTACTCGCGTATACATAAGTATCTGCATTCACATACATATTTTGGGGATTTGCCTGAAATGAAAATCCAATGGCAAAAAACATCGATTTTAAAAGTAGATTTGGTTTCATAATCTAAAAGATTTAGTTAATTTCAATTCAATTGGCTAATTTTTATTTTACTATTCATTTCCTATAGGGAACGATATCGATTCTCAATTATTAAATTTTTCTTTTGATTTCGTTTTCGAAAAATTTAAATTCTGGTATAAACTTAATCATTTTTATTTTAAATAATCTATTAAGTGTCATAAATAATCGCTTAAGTACACAAATAAAACATTTAACTTCTACAAAATCTACATTTTCAGTACTATAATCATATTGTCCTAACTCAAAATTTTATCGTTTATTGACTTCTTAAATAAAACCTACTAAATAAATATCAAATTCAACAAGCTGAAAAAATTAAAAATTGATGATTTTATTTCACATACTGGGTATGACTTCCTATTCCATCCATTTCATAATGAAAATCAACTGAAAGCACAGCTGCATCACCATTATAAGTATCGGCTGAATCCCCTGATTTACGATAGAAACGACACATTAATATACTGCTTATTTTATCTTGGTTTCCATTAGGAGTAAGAGTCCCCAATGGAGTAATTAGATGTTTATCCGCATCCGAAGTACCATTTATTGAGGCAGAAGTTGCGGTCATAATTACCGAATTAGGAAAAGCAATAGGTGTTGTTTCATTATAATTAACCCAAGTATATTCGAGACCCCATACTACTGCCCCATTCTGCCCTGTTGTTTGAGGAGCCCAATGCACATGTGGATAAATAGGGCTTCCTTCCCGCCAGTTATGAGGAAGTTGAACGGAGAAAAAAACCTCTTGTTCATTATTTGTTGTGACATTTTGAAAAGTAAAAGTATAAACCCCACGACTTGAAGCACCGTTATCTTTCATTTTTGACCATACGGGCTGGTTTGAAGATTCTCCTATCTTTGCAATAAAAAGAGGAACAACAATATCAGTATAAGCTGTTGCGGTACCTTCTAACGAAATACTTCCATCAGCCTCAATCTTTGTATCGTTCGTTCCATCACCAATTGTGGTAACACCTGCACTTGTTACTTTTAATCGTTGGATAGCATTTGTTTTCAAAACAAGATCAGTAACATCAGTTGTCCCAACATAATTTGTACCACTAGTTGTCCCTGAATTCCCTGTTAAATTCTAACCTGATGATGATGATGAATTATAATTATTCAATGTTTTCCATTCAGTTCCGTTACTAAAAACGGTTGCCGCTTCACCGGCTTTCGCCAAGATTAAATTTGTTGCTCCATCAATTGTTCCACTTATTGTGACATTTGCAGTACTTGAAGCTTCTCTCTTTATAGTATAAATTCGTCCGGTAATCCCAACGGCTGTTGGCAAAGTAATGGTTCTTGCAGCCGATCCATTATTACAGACAACTAAACTATAAGTATCATCTAATGTTGTATTAACCGTTACGGTTGTCACCTTTTGACCAACAGAACCATTTACTTCAAAAGTTGATAAAGGGATTGTAGTTCCTATCCCTACTTGTGCATTAATTATAATACTAATAAGGAGAAAAAATACAATTTGAAAAACATGCAATTTTATGTTTTTGTCTTTAAGGATAAATGCTTTCATATTTATAGTTATTTAATTAAATGTTTTTGTGAGATATATTTGTATATTTTAGTAAATACATGCTTTTTGTCGTGTAAATTTACCGATTATCTTAATATTTTTTTTTATGATTAAAATCATAAAATTCAAATAGTATTAAAAAAAATTAGCGTGATAAATTAAAAAAAGAGAAGTAAATGAAATAAAACTAGCCTAAAAAGCCTTAGATTTTTTACCTAATCTAAAATCGCAATATTCTAACAATAAATTCGCAGCGTAACTAAATCAAAAAATAAGTGATCTTATATAAACATCAGCAGTTGACCATAAATTTAAAGTTCTAAAATTTGCTACAAGTTAGAACGAAAACGCTAGAGTTACTTTGTGTCTATTGTAAGAAGCTTTTAAATTATTTTTGATAAAATAGTTTATAATCCCAAAAGCAATAACCAATATTGTACTGATAGCAACTCGCTATATCTTCAAAACCAAAAAATCACTAATTATAAAAGTAAAATATAGCATTATCTCAACTATTATCTTTTAAGTATTATAAAAATTAGTATCCCGAATAAAGCGGAAATTAATTAATAAAGATCTTTACAATAAGGAATAATAAATAAATTTTGGAAGGAAAATAATTTATCGTAAAATAAAAAAAAGGTATAAAAAAACCTTAATGATGTATTTTATCGTATAAATTTACCTTTTATCTATAAATTATACCATATCTTTACATTTATTTCTTATAAATAAGAGGAGTATATCCAAAAAAATGTTAATTTTGAAATATAGTTTTCAATGTTTCCCCAAAACAAAAACATTCTCATTATGAAAAAATTTAACCTAACAGTATTTTGTTTAGTAATTGCATTTACTTTCACAAATGTCACAGCACAAGTAGGAATTGGCACAACAACACCAAGAGGTGCATTTGAAATCAACTCTACAACAAATGGATTTATAACTCCCCAAGTGGCGTTAACATCAACAAGCACATCTGCTCCAGTTGTAAATCCGCAAACAGCAGGGGCTCCAATTACTGGTACAGAAATATTTAACACAGCCACGGCTGGATCTGGAGCAACAGCAGTTACACCAGGATATTATTACTGGGATGGATCATCATGGGTGCGATTATTAACAGATAACACTTCTGGATGGTCACTATTAGGAAACACAGGAACAACAGAATCGACAAATTACATAGGAACAACTGATGATGCCCCTATTGTTTTGAAAACAAATGGTTCGGAGCGAATGCGAGTTACAGAAACTGGAGAACTAGCGATAGGCAATACCGATCCTGTTTGTACTTTAGATGTTACCGGAACAATTTTGGCGAACGACAAAGGTAATAATGGATTTGTATTGAATTCGACAGGTATTAATTATGGTTTTCTTTCAAATCCGTCCGAAAATGTATGGTCATTAGGTTATGGGCCAGTGATAACAACATTAGCAACTCCCGTTTTATCATGGACAGCAGACGGAAATATTGGATTAGGAACCGCTTCACCTTCCGCATTGTTACACCTAAAAGACGGACATATCAAAAGTGAACAAACTACTGCCCCAACATTAGCTATTACAACCGCAAATGGAATAAGCGGAGCCACCATTAGCAGTACCTCTTCGGATATTAGAGGATTAATTGATATTTCAGGAGCACCAACTAGCTCAACAACAACTAGTTTAACAATTACATTTAACAATCCATACAATAGCGCACCAATAGTAATGGTTAGCCTTGCAAACGATGCTGCGCAAGATTATAAGGTTTGGGTAGATTCTGTTACAACAACTACTTTTAACATTAATTTTAAATCAAGCAGCACTGTAAACCCTCGTTTTGCCTATTTTGTTATCGAATAACCTTTTTAAAAACATAAAACTCCCGAGGACCTTGATAAACATCAAGGTCTTTTTTTTTATAAAATAATTAATTTCATATTGTTCAAATTTTCAGAAATGAAATATTTTACAACAAAGCAATACATTTACTATAAAGTGCATAAATTTGTAGTTATGAAGGAAAAAAGTAATGAGAATAAATTAATTGAAGGCGAAGATTTTTATTACACACCAGAAGGTTATAAATGCTTCACCGCCAAATACCATTTAAAAAAAGGGTATTGTTGCAAAAATGGTTGCCGTCATTGTCCTTATGGATTTGATAAAAAAACAGGAGAAATAAAAAAATAAAAATATTCATTGCAAAAAAAAAGAATGAAACATGACTTTTAAAGACCAAATCCAAGCAGGAATTCCTACTATTTTACCCCAACCAAAACAGTACGAAACAACTATTAATCATGCCCCAAAACGGA
>CAILTC010000185.1 GCA_903837025.1 uncultured Bacteroidota bacterium
AAAGAAGATAAAATGGGGTATTATAGGTTTGGGTAATATTGCGCATCAATTTGTAAAAGAACTAATGCTCCTAGAAGATACTCAGATTACAGCGGTAGCCTCGCGGAATCATGAAAAAGCTCACGAATTTGCAAGTTATTATAATTGTAAAAAAGCCTATGGTTCATACGATGCTATTTTTAATGATGAAGAAGTGGATATTATTTACATTGCGACCCCACATGATTCTCATGCTGTTTTGACAATAAAAGCATTACAAAAAAATAAACATGTTCTTTGTGAAAAACCTATTGCCTTAAATTATGATGATGCTTTGCAAATGATTCAAGCATCTAAGGATAATAATAAATTTTTTATGGAAGCATTTTGGACTCGATTTAACCCTTCAGTTCAGGAAGTCTTGTATAAAATTAAAAATGGAGAAATAGGTGCAGTAAAGTATGTCAATGCTGATTTTGCTTTTCATGTTAAAAATCTAGAAGGAAATAGAATGACCGATATGAAATTAGGAGGAGGTTCACTTTTTGATATTGGTGTATATCCGCTGTTTCTGAGTTATTTATTCTTAGGAATTCCTAAAGAAATAATAGCAAGATCCAATTTTCATAAATCAGGTGCCGATTTGCAAACTTCTATACTATTACAATATGATAATGCGCAAGCAATCCTGCATTCTAGTTTTGTTTCTACATCAAATATGGAAGCTACAATAAGTGGCACCGAAGGAAGACTTGTTTTAAGCCCCCTTTGGTATATGACACAATCATATTCACTTATTAAGAACAATCATACTATACAATTTAATATGCCAACTTTAGGAAAAGGTTATACTTATGAAATTATGGAATGTCATAAGTGTATTAGAGAAAATAGGATTGAAAGTGAGTTATGGTCTCATCAAAATAGTTTAGATCTAATAAAATTAGTTGATGAAATTAGAATTCAAATTGGATTAGAATTCTCCTAATAAAAAATCAAATGTAAAATTTTATTTATGTCTAATTGTAGTAATTAAATAATTCTTTAGTCTTATTTTTTAATTTTTAAAAAATTATTTATATGTTAGTCAAAGTCTTTGGAAGTGCCGTTTTTGGGGTAGAAGCTACAACTATTACCGTAGAAGTCAATATAGATAAAGGAATCGGTTATCATTTAGTTGGTTTGCCTGACAATGCTATCAAAGAAAGTAGTTATCGGATTGCGGCTGCGCTCAAAAATAACGGTTATTCAATGCCGGGCAAGAAAATTACCATCAATATGGCTCCCGCCGATTTGCGGAAAGAAGGTTCGGCCTATGATTTGACTCTGGCAATTGGGATTCTTGTGGCTTCCGCCCAAATAAAAGCAGACGAAGTTGATCAATATGTAATCATGGGTGAACTATCGCTTGATGGCGGTTTACAGCCTATTCGAGGAGCTTTGCCTATTGCCATAAAAGCCAAAGAAGAAGGTTTTAAAGGCTTTTTCTTGCCCATCCAGAATGTTAAAGAAGCGGCAATTGTCGCAGGATTAAATGTTTATGGAGTCGAGAATATTCAACAAGTAATTGATTTTCTCGAAGGAAAAGGAACCTTAGAACCTACAATAATAGATACCAGAGCTGAATTTTATAAAACCTTAGACTTTCCAGAATTCGATTTTAGTGATGTTAAAGGTCAAGAAAGTATCAAGCGTTGTATGGAAATCGCGGCAGCCGGTGGTCATAATATAATTCTCATTGGACCTCCTGGATCAGGGAAGACGATGCTTGCCAAAAGATTACCTAGTATTTTGCCGCCTATGACTTTACGAGAAGCGCTCGAAACTACCAAAATTCACAGTGTTGCGGGGAAATTAAAAGAAGCTGGATTAATGAATCAAAGACCTTTTAGAAGTCCGCACCACACGATTTCGAATGTAGCACTTGTTGGTGGAGGAAGTTATCCACAGCCAGGCGAAATTTCGATGGCGCATAATGGGGTTTTGTTTCTGGATGAATTACCGGAATTTAAAAGGGATGTTCTCGAAGTGATGCGTCAGCCGCTCGAAGATCGCGAAGTTACGATTTCGCGCGCCAAGTTTACAGTAACTTATCCGTCGTCCTTTATGTTGGTGGCGAGTATGAATCCCAGTCCGAGTGGTTTTTTTAATGATCCTGATTCTCCGCAAACTTCTTCGCCACACGAAATGCAACGGTATTTGAGCAAAATTTCAGGACCTTTATTAGACCGAATCGACATTCATATTGAAGTTACGCCAGTTCCTTTCGAAAAATTATCCGAAGATCAAAAAGCAGAAAGTAGTGTTGATATTCGGAAACGGGTTACGGCTGCTCGGGAAATTCAAACGGAACGTTTTGCACAAATGGAAAACATACATTATAATGCACAAATGAATACCAAACACATTCGCGAATATTGTGCGCTTGACGATACTTCGAAACAATTGCTAAAAACGGCTATGGAAAGACTCAATCTTTCGGCTCGCGCTTATGACAGAATCCTTAAAGTAGCCCGAACAATTGCCGATTTAGAAGCTGCCCCCAAGGTTATTTCTTCGCATATCGCCGAAGCGATTCAGTA
>CAILTC010000186.1 GCA_903837025.1 uncultured Bacteroidota bacterium
AAAGCTGAAATAGAACAACTATCATTTTTTTGACACCTTGGTTTAAGAAACCTGATGTATTTAAAAATTAAACAGTTGAATAACAATTAGATAAAAAATAAAAATAGACGTTTTTATTTTTTATCGGACATTAATGATTAAAAACGAATAAATTAACCGTGATAAACTCTGGATGCAATTATTTTTCCCTCTTTGATTTCTAATATTTCGGCAATGAGCATATCATCTTCATTTTCAACAGAACGAACATATTCCATAAAAACCCTGTCGGAATTTGAAGTCAGTGAAGTCACTTTGTAATTCAAGGTTGGCAATCTATCAAAGGAATCTTGCCACCAATTTCGTAAAGCTTCTTTGCCGGTTACAAAACCATTTGTTTCTGGATGTCTAATTTTTAATTTTGGACTGAAATGCTGTGCGTCATCATCGTATAAGGACAATAGTTTTTCTAAGTTATGGTTGTTGAATGCTTCAAACCAAAGGTGTGCAATTGATAAGTTTTTTTCGGGGCTCATTATTTTTAGGTATAAAAAAATCCCAAAGTTATTTGGGATTCGTAAGTTGGTACTATTTGGAAATTAGGTGTTTTTCAAATTGATAACTTCTTGGTCAGTAAGATGTCTCCAGTTTCCGCGAGGTAAATTCTTTTTTGTCAATCCTGCAAAAGCGACTCTGTCAATTCGAAGAACATCGTAACTAAAATGTTCGAAAATAGAACGAACTACTTTTACATTAGAAGATCTTAATTTTAGACCTATTTCACTTTTTGCTTCTCCTTCGATGTAGCTTATGTCTTCGACAAAAACTCTATGTCCGTCAAGAACAAGTCCTTTGTTTATTTTTTCAAGATCCTCAAATTTCAAATTTTTATCCAAAGAAACTTGGTAAATTTTTGAAGATTTGTTTGTTGGTAAAGTGAATTTTCGAATCATGTCGGTGTCATTCGTAAACAACAACAAACCAGTTGTGTTTTTATCCATTCTTCCGACAGCTCCAATTTTTGAAGTCGTTGAACCTTTTACCAATTCTAAAACATTACGAAACTCTTGTCCTTCGTCAAGGGCCGTTGTAAAGTTTTTGGGCTTGTTTAATAAGATATAAACTTTTTTCTCTGGTGTTAAAGTAGATCCGTCAAAGTTGACCACATCGCCTGGTTTTACCATGTATCCCATTTCGATAACTGGAATTCCATTTACTTTTACGGTTCCAGATTGAATATAAATATCGGCATCACGACGCGAGCACGCACCAGAATTGGCAATGTATTTATTCAAACGAATTTCGTCTTTTACTTTAGGTCTTTTAGGCGCTTGATTGGGTTTTTTTTCTACTTTGTCAGTTGTATCTGCAACTTTAACAATGGTTTTTACTTTTTTAGGCCCTTGTGCCCTTTTTTGCATCGCAGGTTTTGGCTTATTTGAGTTGGGTCTAGAGCTATTTGCTCTACCGCCACTTTTATTATTGTTGCCTTCCTTGTTATTCATAATATGCTATAATTTACTTCGTCAGTTTGGTCTTTAATGACCTCATGCGTGCAAAGATAGTTTATTCTTGTTTAATAGTTGATTGTTTTTAGATTAGGGTTTTGTAGCCCTGATGGAAACGGCATCCTCTTGTGGCGGTGTTCGCCACAAGAGATAGAGTGTACAGCAGGAAATAGCTCCTAAAGAATCACATATTCATCAGCAGTTTTTTTCCGTGCCACAATAGGCTTGGGTTGATGAGTATTATACAGAAAACGCCTGAAACGATTAGGAATTTCAGGATGTTGTGAAGTTGTAAATACTGGTTTTTTGTGTTCGATTTCCAAAGGTAAAGCAAGAAGAATATCAAGATTATTAAACAGGAATAAAAATAAATGTCCATATAACCCACATCGAAAACGTCGATTAAAACATAAATGGGGATTATTGTTGCTACTGTTAATGCTGTAATTATTTTCTTCGAAATTTCTTCGCCATAAATTATTGGGATGGTTTTGTAGTCATTTGCCAAGTCCCCTTTGATGTTCTCTAAATCTTTTATCATTTCGCGAATTAAAAGTAAAAGAAATAAGAATGTGGCGTGGCCGAAGATGACTTCGTATAGGTTTTTGTAATACAAAAGAATGGCGAAAAAGGGTAAAATAGCAAGAAAAGCAGCTGTTAGATTACCAATAATAGCATATTTTTTTATTCGATGGGAATAATACCAAATTAAGAAAATGTAAACGGAAAAGAATAAAACTGCGCGCCAAGAAACGAAAATAGCTAGAAAAACGACTATAAAATTAAGGCTAAAATAGACATATAGTTTTGTTTTCTGGCTCACAAGCCTATCAAGCATTGACTTATTAGGGCGATTGATTAAATCTTTTTTGCTGTCGTAAAAATTATTGATGATATAACCGGAGGCAATGGTTAGTGATGAAGCAAAAACGATGATAAATAAATCGAAATCAAGCAGTATCGAAAGCGGTCTTTTTTCGGGAGCTAGAATAAAAATTGCCGATAGATATTGGGCTAGACCGATTATGGGAATGTTGTAACCTCTCACAACAGAGAACAAACTGACGCATTTCAACACTATTATTTTGTTCTTCCGACTCAGCATTTTAAAATTGGTAAACGACTTCTAAGGTGTAATCTTTCAATGCTAATTTTGCTTTTTCTAAGTCTTGGGTAAAACCAAGAACGTAACCGCCACCGCCTGAACCACATAGTTTTAGGTAGTAATCATTTGTGTCGATTCCTTTTTGCCAAAGCCCGTGAAATTGTTCTGGGATCATAGGTTTGAAGTTATTCAAAACGACTTTTGACAGTTTTTTTGTGTTTTCAAACAAAGATTTCATATCGCCTCCAAGGAAATCTTCTACGCAGGCGTCGGTATGTTTGATGAATTGCGATTTCAACATTTTTCTAAAGCCTTGATCTTTTAGGTTTTCCATGAAAATATTGACCATTGGAGCGGTTTCGCCCACAATTCCTGAATCTAATAAGAAAACAGCACCGTTTCCGGTTAGGCTTTGTGTTGGAATTCCTGTAGCTTCTATGTTATCTTTTGAATTGATTAAAATAGGAATGCTTAAATAGCTATTTAAAGGATCTAATCCAGAACTTTTTCCGTGGAAAAAAGATTCCATAAGAGAAAAAATATTTTTTAATTTCAATAATTTTTCTCGAGTTAGATTCTCTAAAACAGTGATTTTATCCTGCGCATATTTGTCGTAAATAGCTGCAACTAATGCACCGCTGCTGCCTACACCGTAACCTTGCGGAATACTAGAATCGAAGAACATTCCGGTTTCGACATCGTTTTTTAATGTAGCTAAATCGAATGTTACTAGTTCGGTTTGTTCACTTTGTAATGTTTCAAGATAAGTAACAAAACGTTTTAAATTTTCGTTTGATTTTATGGCTTCTTCCGATGGATTTTCCTCTCTTTTGAGCGCACCATTGTAAAAATTATAGGGGATAGACAATCCTTTTGAGTCACGAATAATTCCGTATTCTCCAAA
>CAILTC010000187.1 GCA_903837025.1 uncultured Bacteroidota bacterium
ATCTACTGCGTTATTTGAAAGAATTGCAGCTGTGGAAAAAGACAATTGGTTGCCTAATTATTACATTGCTTTAATGAATTCGACAGTGGCAATCGGTCTGAAAGATAAAGATAAAATGATAGCAATGGTCAATAAAGCCCAAAACGCTGTGGATATTGAGCTTATAAAAACACCTAATAATCCCGAATTATTGGTTGTTCAAGCATTAATAAACACCGTGTGGATTGTTTTTGACCCGATGACAAATGGACAAAAACTGTCTCCAAAAACAATAGAGTTATACAAAAAAGCATTAGCATTGGCTCCAGAAAATCCAAGAGTTATACTCTCAAAAGCCGAATTTGAAATTGGCGCAGCGGCATTTTGGGGAACAGATACAAAACCAATGTGCGATGAAGTGAAACGTTCTATTATATTATTCGAAAAACAAAAATTAGCAACTCCTTTTTCACCAAAATGGGGAAGAGAAAGAGCAGAGGCTTTATTGAAAAATTGTAAGTAAATAACGGAAAGATTATTAAATTGGGACAGTATATATTATAAACGACTGGAATAAAAAACAAAAAATAATGAATAAACCTTGTAACATATATGATGATCTTAGAGAAGGAATTCTAAATCTTTTGAAGGTTTCCGTAATTTTCACCATCCTATTTTCATGTTTTTTAGGAAAGGATTTTGATCTACATAATGTTGCTATGACATTTGTAATAAGTGCTAGTTATTCTTTTGTAATGGGGTTTGGAAACGGAATGATTAACTATTATTTGGATAGAAAATGGGACTGGCTTGAGCAAACAAACCTGAGAGTTTATTTTGGTATAATTATAACCGTTTTATATACAATTCCAGCGGTTTTAGCAGTCAATTATTTAGTGTTTGTCTATTATCAAAGATTGCCAATTTCAGACTTTTTTACTGAACGAATGCTTTTTATACATCTTTTTTATATCATTCTATCGCTTGGGGTTTCAACATTTTTGCACGCTAAAAGTTTCATGCAGAACTGGAAAGAATCAAGTAAAAATAAAGTAAAAGAACAAAAAATCATTGCCGGAACAGCAAATGCAAAATTTGAAAGTCTGAAAAACCAAATAGATCCGCATTTTCTCTTTAATAGTCTCAATGTCTTGAGTTCGTTAATCGAAGAAAATCCTGAAAATGCACAACGATTTACCACTTCCTTATCCAAAGTATATCGTTATGTTTTGGAACAAAAGGATAAAGAATTGATTCCAATTGACGAAGAATTGGCTTTCGCCAAAACCTATATGGATTTGTTGAAAATGCGTTTCGAAAATAGTCTTTCTTATGAATTACCTGCAAATTATGATGAGATTGCTTCTTCCCTCGCAATGACAGAAATGAAGGTTGTTCCACTTTCTTTGCAATTGTTGCTAGAAAATGCAGTCAAACATAATGTGGTAAGCGAACAGCGACCGTTGCATATCAAAATTTTTATCAAAGATGATTTTCTATGTATCCAAAATAATTATCAAAAAAAGGAAGTTTTGCAATATAGACAAGGTGTTTGTTTGGGGAATATCATCAATCGTTACGGTATTATTACAGACAGAAAAGTGATAATTGAACAAAACGAACAGACATATACTGTCAAAATACCAATATTAACCAAACAAATCGCAATCATGGAAAATGTAAATTACAATGAAAACAACGCTTATTATAGTGCTAAAAAGAAAGTAGATCAAATAAAACGGTTTTACACCAGTTTGATTTCGTATTGCGTAATAATGCCATCACTTATTTTTATAAATCTAAAATACAACAGCGAATTTCAATGGTTTTGGTTTCCCATGTTTGGTTGGGGATTTGGATTAGTAATGAAAGGGCTTCGGGTTTATGGTTATGGTTCTGAATGGGAAGAAAGAAAAATTCAGCAAATAATTAAAAAAGAGGAGTTTAAACAAAGGTGGAAATAGAATGAATTCAAATTTAATAACTAATAAAATGGAAGATAATTTTAAACAAAACGAACGCTATTTTTTAGCACAAAGAAGGGTTAAAAAAATCAGAGGATTTTATATTCATTTATTTTTTTATGTAGTAATAAATGCATCAATAATTGTGCAAATATATATGCATTATGATGGTGAGTTTTTGAGATTGTAAAATTTCTCTACTGCTTTGTTTTGGGGAATTGGATTACTGGCTCACGGAACTAGTGTTTTTGGAAGTGATTTAATTTTTGG
>CAILTC010000188.1 GCA_903837025.1 uncultured Bacteroidota bacterium
GTATCGATAGAAAAAACATTCGAATTCATATTGTACATTTCTTCTCTACTAATGTGAAAAAGGTTTTCTTTCCCGAAAAGCTTAACTAAAAACAGGTAATCTGCTTCTTCACGGAATCCTCTTTTGTAAATAATACCTTTGTTTTCGCCCACAGGCTGAAAGCAACAATCTAAATGTAATGCATTATCTCTAGCTTCGATTTTCGATTTTACCAAATCGAATTCCTTGATTATTTTATTTGGAAACAAATCCTTGATATACTGCACTCCTTCTCTATTTGTTCTTGCCGTAATATAATCTTTGTAATCACTGCCTTTATAGGTTCCAATGAAAATGTAATCTTTCCAAAGCATCACATCACCGCCTTCGATATGCACTTCCTCAGGAGGACGCACCACTTTTGAAGGATTTATTTGGTCAATTACATACTGAATCGCATCTAACTCCTGCTCTCTATCGGGTAAAATATTTGATTTAATAAAGACATCATCGATCACAAAACCAATGTCTCGAGCGAATATCTGGTTGTAGTTTTCCATCACCTTTGGACGAAAAACGGTCACCTGATATTTTTCAAAAACATGATTCAATTCTTGCATTTCTACTGTCATATCTTCCTCGCGCGGATAAGTTCCTGCGATAATATGCTCTAATGATTTTGGATCATAAGCCTCATCAATCGAGGGAGTAGGTCCGTTATTGACAGCCGTGCCCAAAACAACGGCTCTCAGTCTTGAAGTTTCATTCTTGATATTTAATTCCAGCATATTTTGTTGATTAGGCTTTCGCCAAAGATAAAAAAAGCCCCGCAAATTGCGAGGCTTTTAATAGAAATTTATCTTTTATCAACGGTCTTGAAATCACGTAAAGGATGTCCTGTATATATTTGTCGCGGACGACCAATAGGTTCTTTGTTTACTCGCATCTCTTTCCATTGTGCGATCCAACCTGGTAATCTACCTATGGCGAACATTACCGTAAACATATCAGTAGGAATTCCTAATGCTCTGTATATGATTCCGGAATAGAAATCGACATTTGGATATAATTTTCTAGTAACAAAATACTCATCTACTAAAGCTGCTGCTTCCAATTTTTTGGCAATTTCCAAAATAGGATCTTCAACACCAAGGGTTTTTAAAACCTCATCGGCTGCTTTTTTGATAATTCTAGCTCTTGGATCAAAGTTTTTATACACTCGGTGACCAAAACCCATTAATCTAAAAGGATCGTTTTTATCTTTGGCTTTAGCCATATATTTATCAGCATCACCACCGTTTGCATGAATTTCTTCAAGCATTTCGAGAACTGCTTGATTGGCTCCACCATGTAAAGGCCCCCAAAGCGCAGAAACTCCTCCAGAAACCGAGGCGAATAAGCCCGCATGAGAAGAACCTACCATTCTTACAGTCGATGTAGAACAGTTTTGTTCGTGATCAGCATGAAGAATAAACAATTTATCTAATGCATCAATTATTACAGGATTTGCTGTATAAGGACCTGTAGGCAATTTGAACATTAAATCCATGAAATTTTCTACATACCCTTTGGTATTATCATAATAATTCAAAGGATAACCCATACTTTTTCTGTAGGTCCAAGTAGCAATAACAAGGAATTTCCCCATTGTTTTACAAACCGCTTCATACAATTCTTTTGGGTTATCTGGGTTAACTGACTTTGGATTAAAAGCCGTTAAAGCACTTGTCAAAGCTGCCAAAACTCCCATTGGGTGGGCTGTTTTAGGAAAACCATCAATGATGTTTTTCATCTCTTCATTAACAAGAGTGTGTCTTCTAATATGCTCTTCGTACTCCTTCAACTCTTCAGCTGTAGGCAATTCTCCGAAAATTAAAAGATAGGAAACCTCAAGAAAATGAGCTTTATCTGCTAGATCTTCTATCGAATATCCTCTGTAACGTAAAATTCCTTCTTCACCATCTAAGAAAGTGATTTCGCTTGTACAAGCGCCTGAATTTTTATAACCTGGATCTAATGTGATTGCTCCTGACAAATCACGTAATTTACTAATATCGATACCAACTTCATTTTCGCTTCCAACAACTATTGGAAACTCATACTTTTTGCCATCAAATTCTAATGTTGCTGTTTTTGACATACTATAAATTTGGAAATTAACTTCTAAAATAAAAATTTTACCAAATTTAGGTTATTTTATATTAATTTAAAAGAGAAAAATACAATGAAAATGTTAAATTTCAAAAAAAAAGCCATTCACAAAGGTGAATGGCTTAATATAGAATAATACTAAATAAATATTATGCCTTAAAAGCTTTTACACCAGGGAAATAGGCTGTATCTCCTAGTTCTTCTTCAATTCTCAAAAGCTGATTGTATTTAGCCATACGGTCTGAACGTGAGGCTGAACCTGTCTTAATTTGACCACAATTCAATGCAACTGCTAAATCTGCAATTGTATTATCTTCAGTTTCTCCTGAACGGTGAGACATTACTGAAGTATAACCTGCATTTTTAGCCATGTTTACAGCAGCAATCGTTTCAGTCAAAGTTCCAATTTGGTTTACTTTTACCAAAATAGAGTTAGCAATTCCTTTTTCGATACCTGTAGACAAACGCTCTACATTAGTTACAAATAAATCATCTCCAACCAATTGTGTTTTATGTCCAATTTTTTCAGTTAGGTATTTCCAACCTTCCCAGTCATTTTCGTCCATACCATCTTCAATAGAGATAATTGGATAATTAGCTGCTAATTCAGCCAAATAATCTGCTTGCTCGATAGAAGTTCTGATTTTTCCTGTTGCACCTTCAAATTTAGTATAGTCGTATTTTCCGTCAACATAAAATTCAGAAGAAGCACAATCTAAAGCTACCATAACTTCGTCACCGAATTTATAACCAGCAGCCTCAACCGCTTTTTTGATAGTATCTAAAGCATCTTCAGTACCACCAGCCAAGTTTGGAGCAAAACCACCTTCATCACCTACAGCTGTACTCAAACCTCTGTCGTGCAATACTTTTTTAAGATTATGGAAAATTTCAGTTCCCATTTGCATTGCTTGAGTAAAAGTTGCTGCTTTTACTGGAATAATCATAAATTCTTGAAACGCAATAGGCGCATCAGAATGAGAACCTCCGTTGATGATATTCATCATTGGAACAGGCAATGTATTAGCCGAAACTCCACCAATATATCTGTATAATGGCAATCCTAATTCGTTTGCA
>CAILTC010000189.1 GCA_903837025.1 uncultured Bacteroidota bacterium
AGCAAACATACCAAACATACCTCCTTCAGCTTTGTCTATTGGAGCTAATAATTCTCCTAAATATTGGGTATTTGTTATGAAAGAAATCCCTTTAATAAATAAAAATACACCAACAGCAATTCGTAATAGATCTACAGAAAAATAAGTGTGCGCATTGGCCCATTTATTCAAACTTTTTACGTTGTTCATACTATTTTAGTTTAAAAATAAACGCTAAGTTATTGATTTATAACGAGATGGAAAAGTAAAAAGTATACGATTTAATTATTCAATAAAAATTCTAAAACAATTTCATTAAAAAGATTTGACTTATCTATTAATGTAGAATGTGAACTATTAGGCAAAATAGCCAATTGTGCATTAGGAATAGATTCATATATTTTTTGAGTATGTTCACCTTTAATCTCATCATGATCCCCAGCCATGATTAGCGTTTTTGATTTTATAACATTCAAATCAGTATAATTTAAATTGGGGTAATTTAGATCTAAATTGTTTAAATCAATGGCTAAATCATTTTCATGATTTGTATTTTTAATATCCAAATCAATTGCTGTTTTCTTCATATCGTCAAAATGAACAATACCTTTGGGGAATATATTTGCTCCTGTTGTAACTAATTTAGCTACTTTTTCGGGATGTTTAATAGCAAGTAATAATCCAATTATTCCTCCATCGCTCCAACCCAAAACATTTGTTTTATTGATATTTAGTTTTTCTAGAAATAAACTAATGTCTTCAACTTGCAAATCAAATGTCAATTCGACTCCTTTTTTATATGAGGAATTTCCTCTTCCTCTACAATCAACTAAGATAACTTTATAATGTTTTGAGAATTCGGGAACTTGATTTTCAAAGCAAACAAAAGAACCGCCATTGCCGTGGATCATCAATAATGGTTCGCCTTCACCATAAATTTCATAATATAATTTTACGCCGTTGACGTCAATATATTTGCCGTTTTCGTGAATTTTCTGTGCAGTTGTATTCAATGAAATAAAAGCAATTGCAAACAACAAGACTATTTTTTGCATAATTAAACTTGAATCACTCCCAAATTAAATTTCTTTTCGATAGGCGAGTGGTTTGCCGCTTCAATTCCCATCGAAATCCAAGTTCTGGTATTCAAAGGATCTATTATGGCATCTGTCCAAAGTCTAGATGCGGCATAATAAGGAGAAGTTTGCTCATCATAACGGGCTTTTATTTTGTCGAAAAGTTGTTTTTCTTTGGCTTCGTCCACGATTTCTCCTTTTGCTTTAAGCGAAGAAGCTTCTATTTGTGCCAATACTTTAGCCGCTTGTGTTCCGCCCATAACGGCGAGTTCTGCACTTGGCCAAGCCACGATTAATCTCGGATCATAAGCTTTTCCGCACATGGCATAATTTCCTGCTCCATAGGAATTTCCTATGATGATGGTAAATTTTGGCACCACCGAATTAGAAACGGCATTTACCATTTTGGCACCATCTTTTATGATTCCGCCATGTTCCGATTTTGATCCTACCATAAAACCTGTAACGTCTTGCAAGAAAACCAATGGAATCTTTTTCTGATTACAATTGGCAATAAAACGGGTGGCTTTATCGGCAGAATCCGAATAAATGACACCGCCAAACTGCATTTCTCCAGTCTTCGTTTTTACCACTTTTCGTTGGTTGGCAACAATTCCAACCGCCCAACCGTCAATTCTGGCATAACCCGTAATGATGGTTTGTCCGTAACCTTCTTTGTAAGCTTCAAACTCTGAATCATCTACCAAGCGGTGGATAATTTCCATCATGTCGTATTGCTCATTTCGAGCTTTTGGTAAAATACCGTAAATTTCTTTTTCGTCTAAAGCTGGTTTTACCGCCTTAATTCGGCTAAATCCCGCTTTGTCATAATCGCCAATTTTATCTACAATATTTTTTATTTTGTCTAAGGCGTCTTTGTCGTCTTTGGCTTTATAATCGGTTACACCCGAAATTTCGCAATGGGTTGTTGCTCCGCCTAGAGTTTCATTGTCTATGCTTTCGCCAATGGCAGCTTTGACCAAATAACTTCCTGCCAAGAAAATACTCGCTGTTTTGTCAACGATTATCGCTTCGTCGCTCATTATAGGGAGATAGGCGCCACCGGCAACACAACTTCCCATAACGGCCGAAATCTGTGTAATTCCCATGCTGCTCATCAAAGCATTGTTTCTAAAAATACGTCCAAAATGTTCTTTATCCGGAAAAATCTCATCTTGCAGCGGTAAAAATACACCTGCGCTATCAACCAAATAGATGATAGGTAATCTATTTTCCATTGCGATTTCTTGAGCTCTCAGGTTTTTCTTAGCCGTAATCGGAAACCAAGCACCGGCTTTTACGGTAGCATCATTAGCCACGACAATACATTGTTTTCCTTTGATGTAGCCTATTTTTACCACAACACCACCTGAAGGACATCCTCCAAATTCTGCATACATTCCTTCGCCCACAAAACCACCAATTTCGATAGAATTTCCTTTATCAAGCAAATAATCAATACGTTCGCGCGCGGTCATTTTGCCTTCGGAATGTAATTTTTGAATGCGTTGTTCCCCTCCGCCAAGTTTTACTTTGGCAAATTTATGACGCAAGTTGGAAAGAAGGAGTTTATTGTGGTCTTCGTTTTTATTGAAGTTCAAATCCATGGTGAAAGTTTGTTTGTCTAAAAAATAGTGAGTGCTAAATTACGAAAATTCAACAACACTGCCCTAAAATTATTAAGCTAAACCAATAGACATTAATTTGGGGATTATTAAATAATTTTTTACGACAAGGTGAGGGAATAATCAGTAGGTATTTAGCCTTACCACGGTTGAAACCGTGAGAGAACAAAAAAATAAAATTTCTGCTATTATTTCTTCGATTCATTGACCAATCTTTTCAATATAGCCCATTGTTTTAGTGCATCACGAGCTTCAATTGCGGGATAACCCAACAAGGTTTTTCCAGCAGGAACGTCTTTTGTAACTCCTGAACCTCCGCCAATAATTGACCCGTCGCCTATGGTTACGTGATCGGTGATCGATGCGCTTCCACCAATCATCACGCCGTTTCCGAGTGTTACCGAACCAGCTAAACCGCTTTGTCCTGCCATAATACAAAATCTGCCTAGATTACTATTATGACCTATTTGTATTAAATTATCAATTTTGCAACCGTCACCTAAAATAGTCGAACTGAATTTTCCTCGATCAACACAAGTATTGGCACCAATTTCGACATTATTGCCAAGCACAACATTCCCAATTTGTGGAATTTTGACCAAACCTCTTTGAGGATCGGGACGAAACCCGAAACCATCTGCGCCAATAGTGGCATTAGGATGAATAATGCAATCATTGCCCATGTGACAGCGTTCGCGAACTACTGCACCTGACCAAATTACTGTGTTTTTTCCAATCGTGCATGCATCAAGAATCGTAACATTGGGATAAATAGTAACGTTTTCGCCAAGTTCAACTTTTGGACCAATATAACTTCCAGCACCTATTCGGGTTCCGTTTCCTATAATGGCCGTTGGGTCGATGATGGCAGTTGGATGAATATCGGTACTGAATAATGGAGTAGGCGGAGCGAAAAGTTCTAAAACCTGAGACATTGCCAAATCAGCATTTTTCACTTTGATGAAAGCCCTGTTTTCGCCAGGTGCTATCGAAATATCTTCATTGACAACAGCAGCACAAGCTTTGGATGTCTCCCAAAATTTTTCGTATTTTTTGTTTCCAATAAAAGAAATCTCAGAAGTAGCAGCAAGTTCTAATTGCTCAGGAGCGGTTATTTTTATTGAAGTATCGCCAACAATTATGCCTTTTAAAACTTCGTTTATTTCTTGAATGGAATAGGATTTCATTATTTTGGGATTAATTTGAATTTTGTAATAAAAAGATCAAATTAAGCAAATTTGCGTTGAATTTCCTAATAGATTAATTCTTGGTTTGTTTTCGAATTGGATAAAATATCAAATTGTGAAAAAACAGCTTCTTAATTTTCTATATTTGGATACGAATCGAAAATTAATTTCCTCTTTAAACAACAAAATGAAACGCTCAAATACTCTTTTAGTTTTTGTAATTCTACTTTTTTATTCCGCTAATCTTCATTCGCAAACCAACGATAACAAAATCGAAAATGCCTTGTTAATTGCTGAAAACAACAAAAGTCAGTTAGAAAATGTAAAACAATTGCTGGTAGTTTTCAACGAAAATCCCGACAGTTTCACAGCTGTTTTTGTGGCTTTGGAAAAAAAAGAAAATCATTGGATTGTAAAACAGCCTCCAATTGAAGCGGGAATTGGCAAAAAAGGCTTTGCATTACCTCAAAATAAAATAGAAGGTGATGGCAAATCGCCAACAGGAATTTTCAAGTTGGGAAAATTATTTTCTTACGAAAAACAACCCAATACTTTGCTCGAAAACCAGCAAATTACCAAAGAAGATAAATGGATTGACGACATCAATTCTCCAGATTATAACAAATATGTAAATGGTTTTACTGATGCCAAATCATTCGAAAAACTATTACTGAAAAATGATGCTTATAAATATTGCATCGTAATAGAATACAATACAAATCCTATTATAAGAGGAAAAGGAAGTGCAATATTTTTCCATTTGGCTATAAAAAAACCTTATTTTACAGCTGGTTGTGTCGCAATTGAAGAAAAACAGATGAAGTTGATGGTAAATTGGCTCGATCCAAAGCAAAACCCAACTATTATTATGGGAAATCTTACTGTCTTGAAAACAGGTTTGTAAATAACAAACCCGACAAGTTTTTAAAACCTGTCGGGTTTAATTTATTTAATCCAACGTTGCAATCTGCAACCTGAAATTTATTCCTCTTCGCGCTGTCCCATCATCATCAAGAATGCTTTTAGGAACTCGTCAATTTCGCCATTCATCACACCATCAACATTGCTGGTTTCATAACCGGTGCGCACGTCTTTGACTAATTTATAAGGTTGCATCACGTAATTTCGGATTTGCGAACCCCATTCAATTTTCATTTTTCCGGCTTCAATATCAGAACGTTGTGCTTGTTGCTTTTTCAATTCAATTTCATACAATTGCGATTTCAGCATTTGCATCGCTCGGTTTCTGTTGTCGTGTTGCGAACGCGTTTCCGAACACTGAATCTGAATTCCTGACGGCTTGTGTGTCAACTGTACTTTAGTTTCGACCTTATTCACATTCTGACCACCAGCACCGCTTGAGCGAGAGGTAATAATCTCGATGTCAGCAGGATTAATTTCAATTTCAATGGTGTCATCTACCAACGGATACACATAAACGGAAACGAATGAAGTATGTCTTTTGGCATTACTATCAAAAGGGGATATGCGTACCAATCGATGTACCCCATTTTCACCTTTAAGATATCCAAAAGCATAATCTCCCTCAATTTCTAAGGTTACCGTTTTTATTCCAGCTGCATCACCTTCCTGATAATTCAGTTCGCGTATTTTATAACCCGATTTTTCGGCCCACATCATATACATTCGCATTAGCATCGAAGCCCAGTCGCAACTTTCTGTTCCGCCAGCACCCGCCGTAATTTGTATAACTGCACTTAAACTGTCGCCTTCGTCCGAAAGCATATTTTTGAATTCAATAGCTTCAATATGGTTTTGGGTTGCAGCATATTGATCGTCTAATTCTTCCGCAGAAAGTTCCCCTTCTTTGTAAAATTCATAGGCCAGTTGCAATTCATCGGCCAATTCGACAGCCTTATTGTAATCTTCAATCCATTTTTTCTTAGAACGAAGCGTTTTTACATAGCTTTCGGCTTCTTTTGGATTATTCCAAAAATCAGGAGCCAAGGTCTTTTCCTCTTCGTTTGTAATTTCGATTAGTTTGGCATCAACGTCAAAGATACCTCCTCAACGCACCAAGGCGCTCTACAATACCTTTTATTTGTTCGGTA
>CAILTC010000190.1 GCA_903837025.1 uncultured Bacteroidota bacterium
AGGAAAAGAAGTAAAAATAACAATTAAACCTGCGCCAATCAATAATGGCTTTACTTTTATTAGAAAAGATCTTGAAGGACAGCCCGTTATTGAAGCCGATGCAAATTACGTTGTCAATACACAAAGAGGAACGAATTTAGAAAAATTGGGTGTCAAAATTCAAACACCAGAACACGTTTTGGCTGCTTTGGTTGGTTGCGATTTAGACAATATTATTATTGAATTAAACGCTTCGGAACTTCCGATTATGGATGGATCTTCGAAATATTTTGTAGAAGCCATCGAAGAAGTTGGAATCGAAGAACAAGAAGCAAAAAGAAAAGTATATGTGGTAAAAGAGGTGATTTCTTTTACTGACGAAGAAACAGGTAGCGAAATATTAGTGATGCCTAGCGATGATTATCAAGTGACTGCAATGGTTGATTTTGGTACCAAAGTACTCGGAACTCAAAATGCCACTATGAAAAACATCTCCGATTTTAAATCGGAAATTGCTGATTCAAGAACCTTTAGTTTCTTGCATGAACTAGAATCTCTTTTAGAGGACGGTTTAATAAAAGGAGGCGATTTGAATAATGCGATTGTTTATGTTGACAAGGATATTTCCGAAAAAACAATGAATAATCTAAAGCTTGCTTTTGGAAAAGACGAAATTACCGTTAAACCAAATGGAATTTTAGACAATCTAACTTTGCATTATCCAAACGAAGCCGCTAGACATAAATTATTAGATGTTATTGGTGATTTATCGCTTATTGGAACACGAATTCAAGGGAAGATTATTGCCAATAAACCAGGTCATTTTGTAAACACTCAGTTTGCAAAAAAAATGGCTAAAATCATAAAAATAGAACAAAGAAATCACATTCCGGTTTATGATTTGAATCAAGAACCTTTGATGGATATTCATAAAATCATGTCGGTTCTTCCTCATAGACCTCCGTTTTTATTTATTGATAGAATCATCGAAATGTCTGAAAGTCATATCGTAGGGATGAAAAATGTAACAATGAACGAAAGTTTTTTTGTTGGCCATTTTCCTGGAGCTCCAGTTATGCCGGGTGTTATCATTGTTGAAGCGATGGCACAAACAGGAGGTATTTTAGTTTTAAGTACCGTTCCGGATCCGGAAAATTACTTGACTTATTTTATGAAAATTGACAATGTCAAATTCAAACATAAAGTATTACCAGGTGATACATTGACTTTTAAATGTGAATTAATTACTCCTATAAGAAGAGGAATTTGTCACATGCAAGCCAATGCTTACGCCAATGGAAAACTCGTTGCCGAAGCAGAATTAATGGCGCAAATAGCTAAAAAATAAATTTTTTTTGTTGAATCAGTTCATCGTTTATTCGATTGTAGATTCAACAGCTAAACGATTAAATAAAATATATGAATCAACCTTTAGCTTATGTCCATCCGGGTGCTAAAATTGCAAAAAATGTAGTTATTGAACCCTTTACAACCATTCACAATAACGTTGTTATAGGTGACGGAACCTGGATAGGTTCAAATGTAACAATAATGGAAGGCGCGAGAATTGGAAAAAATTGCAATATTTTTCCTGGTGCTGTAATCTCAGCTATTCCACAAGATTTAAAATTTGGTGGTGAAGATTCCTTGGCTATAATTGGTGACAATTGTACCATTAGAGAATGTGTAACTATTAATAGAGGAACAATTGCTTCGGGTCAAACAACCCTTGGAAACAATTGTTTGGTTATGGCAACGGCACATATTGCACACGATTGTCATATTGGTGACAATGCAATTATTGTAAACGGGGTTGCGCTTGCAGGTCACGTTATCGTGGGTAAATATGCGATTATTGGAGGTTTGGCAGCTGTTCATCAATTTATTCATATTGGAGACCACGCCATGATTTCGGGTGGTTCTTTAGTTCGAAAAGATGTTCCACCTTTTACAAAAGCAGCAAAAGAACCTTTATCTTATGTAGGAATTAATTCTGTTGGACTAAGAAGAAGAGGTTTTACAACCGAAAAAATCAAAGAAATTCAAGATATATATAGAATTCTATATCAAAAAAATTACAATACAACCCAAGCCATCGGAATTATCGAGGCAGAGATGGAAGCAACTCCAGAACGGGATGAAATATTAGATTTTATCAGAAACTCTTCGAGAGGAGTTATGAAAGGATATTCGGGTAATTATTAATTCAAAAAAGTTTAATCGGTTATTTGTTTAATCGTTTAATCG
>CAILTC010000191.1 GCA_903837025.1 uncultured Bacteroidota bacterium
ATTACTAGTTTGAGAATGAAACAATTCTCCCATTTTAGGAATAATAAAATTCACTTTTTCTGCTGTTGCTTTTTCTACAAATCGTCTCACTGGCTCTTGCCAATGATGTTGTGCCAGTGCAAATCCAGCCCAATGCACAGGCATACAATTTCGTACTTTTGCATCCATTGCTGCCTGAACGCTTTCTTCAGGATACATGTGTATTTGATGCCAATTTTCGTTGTATTGACCGCATTCCATAAAAGCAAAATCGAAGGGCCCTAAGCGAGTTCCTATTTCTAGAAAATGTTTTCCGTAACCACTATCGCCACTAAACCAAATATTTTCGGATGCTGTTTTAAAAACCCAACCGCCCCAAAGTGATTTGGCTCTATCGGTCAATCCCCTGCCCGAAAAATGGCGTGTTGGAGTAAAAGTAATTTTAATGTTTTCAAAAAAAGATTCTTCCCACCAATCAAACTCGGTGATTATTGCTGGATCTATTCCCCAAGAAACCAAATGCCTTTTTACACCTAAAGCCACGTAAAATTGTTTCGTTTTTTCTTTAAGTTTCAAAATGCTTTTATAATCCAAATGATCGTAATGATCGTGAGAAATTAAAACCAAATCAATTTCTGGAAAATCATCAATTAAATTTAAAGTTGAATCACTAAAACGTTTTACCTTAAAGGGTGCAATTGGAGCTGCATCAGGACCAAACATGGGATCTATAAGGATGGTTGCATGATTCAGTCGCATTAATATTGCTGAATGTCCGTACCAAATACTTTGCATAGAAAGTGATGTTGTATCAAATAAATCCGCGTTAAAAGGAATAATTGGTAAGGATTGCTTTGGTTCTCTTCCTTTCTTGTCAAAAAACTGCTTTCGCAAAAATTGAGGCATATTCGACAATGAAAATTCCATTGTAGTTTCTTCCAAGTTTTTAAAAATGGATCCATTCCAAGACACTGATTTTGAATATTTTTCTAAGTCTAATTTTGAAGGTTTTGCACCAAATTGTTTTCGCATTTTATTTTGTTTTGCTCTATTGGATTTTCTGCAAAAGTAAATTTAAAGCATAAGTTTTAATTCACTTTATTATTATTTTCTACTTTTTTATATTCTAAATCATCTCCAAGCTTTTTTAAATTTAAAATATGTTTCAATTCATTTCTTGAAGGCTTTAAAATAAACGAAGATGAATCAATCCTCGTTGATTTTACTTTAGTAACCGAATCCATTTTTATTAAATTTTCTTCTGAATAGATGTATTTAATTTTTAGTCTATTCTTTTCTAAACGAATTGATTTTATTTTCCAATAAATAGAATCCTTGTAATTGAGAACTAATTGACCGTCGAATCGTTTCGCTTTTTGAGTATTCGAAAAAATAAAAAAAGTGTCTATCTCTTTATTTGATAATTGAATCGAATCGCCTATAGTTTTAGGTTCATACACGCTATTATTTAATTTTGAGATGTATTTTCCGTTCGAAAAATTGAACTCTTGTTTTAAAGAATCCATTGTGTTTTTATGAAATTTATACCGAGAATAGTTTTCTGTCAAGATAATATTCTCTTTAATTCTAATAAAAACAGAATCCGAATTCATAAATAATCCCTGAAATTTATTGGGTATTTTTGATAACTCAGAATCATTTATTGGTTGAGGATTTTCGAAATAAAAATTGAGCCCAAAAGGCTCTTCTGACTTTTTACAAGAAACCACTAGAAACAATCCTAGAATTAAAAAATACTTTTTCATTTTGTATAGCCTTTATAATTTAAGGAAAATTACGCATAAAAACTCGAATCGCAATTATTATTTTACCCCAGATTGCAGTGGAAAGCATTTTTTCTTAACGCTTCTTTTTTTCTTGACCCAAAAGAGCGACCAAAGGAAGCTCCTTTTGGGGCTTAGAAAAAATAGCGTTATGGAAAAATCTTGTAACGGAAAGCTGGATTAGGTTCATAAAAAAAACTGCTCAATTTCTTTAGCAGTTTCGTCTTTTTCTATCTTCTATTTTCTTTTAGACGTTAAATCTAAAGTGCATTACGTCGCCATCTTTTACCACATATTCTTTTCCTTCGACCTTGAATTTTCCGGCTTCCTTGCATTTGGCTTCGGAACCATAATGTACGAAATCTTCGTAGGCGATTACTTCGGCACGGATGAATCCTTTTTCGAAATCGGTATGAATCACTCCTGCAGCTTGTGGAGCAGTTGCTCCAATATTAATCGTCCAAGCACGAACTTCCTTAACACCGGCGGTGAAATAAGTTTGTTGTTTCAATAATTTATAAGCGGCACGGATCAAAACAGATGCTCCTGGCTCAGTTAACCCCATATCTTCTAAGAAAACTTGGCGTTCTTCATAACTTTCTAATTCGGTGATATCGGCCTCTGCTCCTACGGATAGGATAATTACTTCGGCATCTTCATCTTTTAGTAATTCCCGAACTTGATCTACATATTTATTACCGTTTACAGCCGAATTCTCATCAACATTACAAACATACAAAACAGGTTTTGCTGTGATTAATTGGAAACTTTCCATCAAAACTTCTTCGTCATTGCTTTGCGGAGTTATGGTTCTAGCCGATTTTGCTTGAAGTAAATTTTCTCTAATTCTGTCTAAAAGTGCTTTTTCGGTTTGCGCTTCTTTATTACCCGTTTTGGCGGCACGATTTACTTTTTCTAAACGTTTTTCTACGTTTTCTAAATCTTTTAGCTGCAATTCGATATCGATCGTTTCTTTATCACGAATTGGATTTACATTTCCGTCAACATGTACAATATTATCATTGTCAAAACAACGCAAAACGTGAATAATGGCATTACATTCTCTAATATTTCCAAGAAATTGATTTCCTAAACCTTCGCCTTTACTAGCGCCTTTTACCAATCCTGCAATATCTACAATATCAACAGTTGCCATTTGAACGCGTTCCGGATTTACTAATTCTTCCAATTTTGCCATTCTCGAATCGGGAACATTTAC
>CAILTC010000192.1 GCA_903837025.1 uncultured Bacteroidota bacterium
ACCCCTACCCCTACCCCTACGCCCAACACATTTGCTGGACCTACTTATCTTGATGATTATTCCTCACTTGCATCTTGGGGTACAAATTCACAATGGAATTTAGCCAACGTTCATGACCCAACAGTCGAAAAATGTGGCGATTATTATTATATGTATCAAACAGATGCTTCCTACGGAAATGCAACTGACGGTCATGGTCATTTCTTTTACAGACGTTCGAAAGATCTTGTCAATTGGGAATTTATGGGCTCTACAATGACAACAGCACCTTCTTGGGTTAAGGATTCTTTAAATAATAAAAGAGCTCGAATGGTCCCAGCTTTGCCACCTATAGCAAATCCTAGTTATGGTTATTGGGCACCTTGTGTTCGCAAAGTAGGAAACATATATAGAATGTATTATAGCATCGTGGTTATGGATCAAATTGTAGGAACAGATCCAAATACCTCTTGGTCAGAACGAGCATTTATTGGCCTTGCCGAAACAAATGATTTAGCTTCAAATGTTTGGACAGACAAAGGAATGGTCGTTTGTTCTGAACCGGATGGAGTTGTTAGTTATGTCCGAAATGGATCAAATGATTGGAATGCATATTATAAATTTAACGCTATCGACCCTAGTTTTATTGCCACTCCATCAGGAGATCAATACTTAATATATGGCTCTTGGCATTCCGGAATAGCTGCCTTAAAACTCAATCCTGCAACAGGAAAACCAGACCAACTAAAAACCATTATCGATTATGGTGTTTGTATAGCAAAACGCGGAACAAGTCGTTGGCAAGCCTCCGAAGGGCCAGAGATTATATACAATCCAGACACCCAATATTATTATCTTTTTATGGCTTATGATGAATTATCGGTGGCCTATAATACTCGTGTGGCCCGATCAAGAAGCATAACCGGACCCTATGTTGGTATTGATGGTCGAAGTGTAACTGACGGAGCCGATTGCTGGCCCATGATCACCCATCCTTATGCTTTTAATTATCACACAGGTTGGGTTGGAATCTCCCATTGTGCTATTTTTCAAAACCCTGATACAAAAGAATGGTTTTATTCTTCACAAGCTCGATTACCTGTTGGTGTTGCGGGTATAAATGTATCGAATGCCATAATGATGGGACACGTTCGTGGGATTCAATGGACACAAGATGGATGGCCCGTAATAGCCCCAGAACGCTATGCAGCAGTACCAAAAACAACCATTACTGAGGCTTCATTTATTGGCTCATGGGAGCAAATAACCATGCAATATCAATATAAAACAATTCAAAAATCAGTAACAATATTCCTTACTGCCGACAAAAAAGTAAGTGGTGGCGCAACCGGAACTTGGTCTTATGACAGCGTCAATCAAGTGCTTTCCGTAAATGGAAATAGTTGCAAAGTAAACGATGCTTGGGACTGGGAAGCCACTCCAAGAAAAGTTACCATTACCTATTCAGGACTTACCGCAGGTGGTCTTCCGGTTTGGGGAAAGAAAATAAATTAGTTAATTTTTTATAGTTGAGCAGTTAGTAAAAAATGCTCTTTCTTAAACAGAAAGGGCTTTTTGATAAAAAAAATGAAAAGGCATAAAATGAAAAATAGTATAATAATCGTGTTTTTACTCGTTTTAGTTTCCTCATGTAAAACAATAAAAACGAACGAGATTAAGGCAGAAGCCAATGGCAACACCATTAAATTGAATAACCCAATAATAAAAGATAAATACACCGCTGATCCAGCTGCACTCGTTTATAAAGATAAAGTCTATTTATATACTGGTCATGATGAAGCGCCAAATGATTTCAATTTTTATAAAATGAACGAATGGCTAGTCTATTCGTCAGCAGATATGGTGAATTGGGAATCACACCCTGTGCCATTAAAAGTTACAGATTTTACTTGGGCAAATGCCGATGCTTGGGCTGGACAAGTCATAGAAAGAAACGGAAAATTTTACTGGTACGTTGCTATTTCACATGGAACAATTCCAGGAAAATCAATTGGAGTTGCCGTTTCCGATAGTCCAATAGGCCCTTTTAAAGACGCCCTTGGGAAAGCAATTATCACAAATGACATGACCACAGAAACCAAAATTAGTTGGGACGATATTGATCCTTCGGTAATGATAGACGATGATGGACAAGCCTATCTTTTCTGGGGAAATTCTGTTTGCCATTATGCAAAACTAAAAGAAAATATGATCGAATTAGATGGCCCGATACTAACCATAAGTTTGCCTAATTATACCGAAGCACCTTGGATTCACAAACATAAAAATTGGTATTATTTATCTTATGCCTCGGAATTTCCTGAAAAAATCGTCTATGCCATGAGTAAATCCATCAATGGACCATGGGAATACAAAGGAATATTAAATGAACTTGCCGGCAATTCGAACACGAATCACCAAGCCATAATCGACTTCAAAGGTGTTCCTTATTTTATCTATCATAATGGCGCAACTCAACCTAATGGTGGTAGCTTTAGAAGATCGGTTTGTGTAGACAAATTGTATTACAATGAAGATGGAACAATGCAAAGAATAATTATGACTTCGGAAGGGATTCAAAAATAAAAAAAACCATTTTATGCAATTTTATAAAATTCTATTTCTCACATTATTTATAAGCACCTTTTCTTGGGCGCAAGATTTTAGCGTTCATGATCCAGTTGTCATCAAGCAAAAAGACACCTATTATTTGTATTGTACAGGCGAAGGAATTACCTGCTACAGTTCGAAAGATTTAAAAAACTGGAAACGTGAACCTTCTGTTTTCGCAGAAAAACCGGTTTGGACAGATTCAGTCGTGCCTGAATTCAAAAATCATATTTGGGCGCCAGACATTTCATTGCACAACAATACGTATTATTTGTATTATTCTGTTTCGGCTTTCGCCAAAAACACTTCGGCAATTGGTGTTGCCACAAATACCACTTTAAACCCCGATGACGCAGCTTATAAATGGGTCGATCACGGAATAGTCATTCAATCCGTACCCAATCGTGATAAATGGAATGCCATAGATCCTAATTTGACTTTCGACGAAAATAACATTCCATGGTTGGCTTTTGGGTCTTTTTGGGATGGTTTGAAAATGGTAAAATTAAGTACTGATCTCTTGTCGAAAGCACAACCCGAAGAATGGTCGACCATCGCAAAACGCAAAAGAACTTTCGAATTAGCCGATTCTAATCCCGGCGATGCGGCTCTCGAAGCGCCATTTATATTCAAAAAATTCGGCTATTTTTACTTGTTTCTGTCCTGGGATTTTTGCTGTCGAGGAAAAGATAGCACCTACAAAATTGTTATTGGAAGATCAAAAAATATCACGGGGCCTTATCTAGACAAAGACGGAAAACCATTAAACGAAGGCGGGGGAACTATTCTTATTCAAGAAAATAAAAAATGGTACGGTGCCGGTCATAACAGCACCTATACTTTCGACGGAAAAGATTATATTTTTTTCCATGCCTATGAAATTAAAGACAATGGAATGTCGAAGTTAGAGGCGCATGAATTACAATGGGATGCAAATCAGTGGCCAATTGTTAAGCTAAATAATTAAGCATTTTTCAAACGAATAATTATAAGTCAATGAATTTTATAAAAACAACAACAATTGCTGCCTCTTTATTTGTGAGCGTTTATGGTCAATGTCAACAACATTCTAAAAAACAAGTTGCAACACAAAAGTTAGCTTATACCATCACGCCTGTAAACATAAAAAATGTAAAACTTACGGATGAGTTTTGGTTACCTATAATAAAAAAGGTTCAAGAAAAAACCATAGAATACGCCATTCATAAATGTGAAGAAGAAGGTCGCTTGGATAACTTTCTAATTGCAGGAAAACAAAAAGAAGGAACCGTAAAAGGGCAAATGCCTTTTGACGACACCGATGTATATAAAATTATCGAAGGTGCCTCGAATACCTTGATTAGTGAACCCAATCTAAAGTTAGAAAAACTCTTGGATTCCTTGATAAGCATTGTGAAAATTGGCCAGGAAAAAGATGGTTATTTAACCACTTGGCGAACTATAAATCCCGCTAAACCACCTTGTACTTGGGTTCCTGTAATCGAAGGAAAACGGTGGGAATCTTTGCAAATCAGTCATGAATTGTATAATTCAGGTCACATGATCGAAGCTGCGGTGGTTCATTTTGAAGCAACCGGGAAGAAAAACTTCTTAAATATTGCTATCAAAAATGCCGATTTATTAGTGCGGACTTTTGGCGATGGCGCAGACCAAGTTCACGGAGTTCCGGGCCATCAAATCGTTGAAACTGGTTTGGTTAATCTCTACCGAATCACTAAAAATAAAGCCTACCTTGATCTGGCTAAATACTTTCTGGACAACAGAGGAAATCCAAAAAACCATAAATTGTATGGCGCTTATTCTCAAGATGACATTCCTGTTGTTCAACAAAAAGAAGCCGTAGGTCATGCCGTAAGAGCTGTATATATGTATTCCGGAATGACAGATATTGCCGCTTTAGAGAACAACAATGCCTACTACAATGCAGTAAATAAATTATGGGAAAATGTAGTTACAAAAAAAATGTACATCACCGGAGGAATAGGCTCTAGACCTGAGGGAGAAGCCTTTGGAAAAGATTACGAGCTACCAAATCTTACTGGTTACAATGAAACTTGTGCAGCAATTGGCGATGTATATTGGAATCATAGATTACACAATATCTCCGGAAATTCAAGTTATTTTGACGTAATTGAACGTACTTTATACAACGGATTAATCTCAGGATTATCATTAGACGGAAAAAAATTCTTTTATCCAAATGCATTGGAATCAGATGGGGTATACAAATTCAATCGTGGCCAATGCACCCGTCAATCCTGGTTTGATTGCTCATGTTGTCCTACAAATTTGATTCGATTCATTCCTTCAATTCCTGGATTGATCTATTCCACAAAAAAAGACATTCTCTACGTAAATTTATACGCTTCGAATACCGCAAATATCGCATTGAAAAACACTAATCTTGAAATTACCCAAAAAACAAATTATCCTTGGAATGGAAAAATTTCAATTGGAGTTTTTCCAAAAAATGAAACCACGTTTATCCTAAAATTACGCGTTCCTAGTTGGGCAAGAAACCAAGTTTTACCAGGAGATTTATACCGTTACAAAACTATTTCAGGAGCCAAAACTACTTTATCAATCAACGGAAAATCTATCGCTTTTAAAATAGATAAAGGCTACATTACCATTAACCGAAAATGGAAAAAAGGAGATCAAATACTTATTAATTTCCCCATGGAAGTAAAACAAGTTGTTACCAATGAAAAAGTAGTTGACAATAAAGGAAAAGTATCATTAGAATATGGACCAATTGTATATGCTATCGAAGAAATAGACAATCCTATGGCTTTCGACAAAATCACTATTAGTGCCAATGACACTTTCGAAGTGGTAAAAGAACCCATGCTTTTAGAAGGTGTAAACACCATAAAAACCAAAAATTTCAAAGCTATTCCTTATTATTCTTGGTCGAATAGAGGCGTTGGAAAAATGAAAGTTTGGATTAATTATGAAAAATAAAAAACATTAAATCATTATACAAAAATGAAAAATAACTTAATCACCAAAATCACCCTTTGCGGACTATTGTTTACCGGCTTTCTTGCTAATGCCCAAAAGACAACTTTAGAAGTAAATATCGCAAAAACAATTACTAAAATCCAACCAACTATGTACGGCGTCTTTTTTGAAGACATCAATTTTGCTGCCGATGGAGGTCTGTATGCAGAGATGGTCAAAAACCGATCTTTTGAATTTGAAAATCCACTTATGGGTTGGGACCAACCCAATAGCGATAAGCAAACTTTCAACACACAATCTGGGATTGCGAGAACTATTAATGTTTTAGAAAACAAAACAAACCCAAATTTTTTACGAGTTATCATCAATGACAGTAAAGGATACCAACTTATTAATGAGGGTTTTAGAGGAATTGGAATCAAAAAAGATGCCAGTTATACTCTTTCTCTAAAGGCTGCAAATCATGACGGAGCTATCAAAAAAATTATAATTCAATTTATTGATAAAGATAATAAAGTGCTTGGTGAAACTAGAATTGCACCCGCTTCTAATGACTGGAAATCCTATTCAACTTCGTTTACAGCTACTCAAACAGAGGCAAAAGCAAAATTAAAAATCACTTTTGAAGGAGCTGGAACTATCGATTTAGATATGATTTCGTTATTTCCAGACGATACTTGGAACCATAGAAAAAACGGTTTACGTAAAGATATTGTACAACTTTTGTATGATATGAAACCCGGATTTTTGAGATTTCCTGGAGGTTGTATTGTTGAAGGAAGAACTTTAGCACAACGCTACCAATGGAAAAAAACCGTTGGTGATGTTGACAAAAGAGAGACTCTCGTCAATCGTTGGAATACCGAATTTGCCCATAAACCTGCTCCGGATTATTTTCAAAGTTTTGGATTGGGATTTTTCGAATATTTCCAACTTTCCGAAGATATTGGCGCTTCTCCCCTACCAATTTTGAGTTGTGGAATGGCATGTCAATTCAATACTGGTGAATTAGTTCCCATGAATGATTTGAATCCTTATGTGCAAGATGCTTTAGACTTAATCGAATTTGCGAATGGTTCGGTTGATACGCCTTGGGGCAGAATCCGTTCTGAAATGGGTCATCCAAAGCCTTTTAATTTAAAATTAATTGGTGTAGGAAATGAGCAATGGGGACCCGAATATATCGAAAGATATAAAGTTTTCGAAAAAGCCATCAAATCAAAATATCCGTCAATGAAAATCGTTTCGGGAGCTGGACCGTTTCCTGAAGGAGATTATTTCGAATATGGAACAAAAGAACTTAAAAAGCTAAATGCTCAAATCGTAGACGAACATTATTATAAAAACCCTAAATGGTTTAGAGATAATGCTACTCGTTATGACAATTATGACCGAAAAGGGCCAAAAGTATTTGCTGGAGAATATGCCGCTCAAAGTGTAGCGATTGCAAGTCCTGTTAACAAAAATAATTGGGAATGTGCTTTTTCTGAAGCGGCTTTTATGACCGGTTTAGAAAGAAATGCCGAAGTGGTCAACTTGACTTCTTATGCTCCCTTAATGGCTCATGCCGAGGCTTGGCAATGGACACCAGACATGATTTGGTTTAATAATTTAGAAACTTATGGTTCGGCAAATTATTATGTTCAAAAATTATTTTCAACCAATAAAGGAACCGATTTATTAGCCATTACCAAAGACGGAAAACCAGTAATCGGTCAAAATGATCTTTTTGCTTCGGCAGTAAAAGATGTCAATACAAATGAAATAATTGTAAAATTAGTGAATGCATCGGCAAATGCACAGGACATAAATATCGATTTAAAAGGAGCCAAACTAGTTGCTAAAGGAACTCTAACAACACTTAGCAGTCCGAATTTAGACGATGTAAATTCTTTTGAATCACCTAAAAAAATAAGTCCAACAGAAAGCGAATATAAGTTGAAAGGCGAGAAAGCTCCGATAAGTTTAATGCCCCATTCTGTTACCGTTTTGAAGGTAAAAATAAAATAATCAATCACAACAGATTAAAAATACCAGGCAATTTCATATCATAAATCATCCTGAAAGGCTTGTTTTATTAGTTATTTGTTAAAAACAATAGTAGAAAAAATTATTAAGTGTTTTATGAACACTTATAAATAAAAATATTACATTTGTAAACGTAATTAAAAGAATTTTCGAATGAAGAATTATGTTATAGGATTAGATTACGGAACAGATTCTGTTCGTGCCGTTTTAATAGATGTTGAAAATGGACATGAAATAGCTTCTGATGTTTGCCATTACAAAAGATGGAAAAATCAAGAATTTTGCGACGCATCGATCAATCAGTTCCGTCAGCATCCTCTCGATCATATTGAAGGATTAGAGACAACCATAAAAACAGTTGTTGCAAGCAGTAAAATAGCACCAATTCAAATTAAAGGGATTTGTATTGACACAACAGGCTCATCACCCGTACCCGTTACAGCTGATGGAATTCCGCTTGCGTTAACAAAAGGTTTTGAGAACAATCCGAACGCTATGATGATACTTTGGAAAGACCATACCGGCATCAATGAAGCGGACGAAATCAATGAATTAGCAGCCAATTGGGGTGGTGAAAATTTCACTAAATACGAAGGCGGAATCTATTCGTCAGAATGGTTTTGGGCTAAAATTTTGCATATTGCAAGACAAGATGAAGCAGTGAAAAACGCAGCTCATACTTGGATGGAACATTGCGATTTGATGACGTATTTATTAATAGACAATAAAGATTTAAAATCATTTAAAAGAAGTAGATGTGCCGCTGGTCACAAAGCAATGTGGCACGAAGACTGGAAAGGATTGCCTCCTGAAGAATTTTTAGGTCAATTGCATCCTTATCTTGCAGCACTTCGCGGAAAATTATACGATGAAACTTATACCTCCGATCTTGTAGCCGGAAATTTAAGTGAAGAGTGGGCAACTCGACTAGGACTTACAACCGACACAGTTATTGCGGTAGGAACTTTCGATGCACATTCAGGAGCAGTTGGTGCCAAAATTGACGAACATACTTTAGTTCGCGTTATGGGAACCTCAACCTGTGACATTATTGTATCTTCAAAAGAAGTTATTGGATCAAAAACAGTTCGTGGAATTTGCGGACAAGTAGATGGTTCTGTAATTCCAGGATACATCGGTTTAGAAGCAGGTCAATCTGCTTTTGGTGATTTATTGGCTTGGTTCAAAGATACTCTTTCATGGCCTTTGGATAATTTGGTTTTAACCTCATCTATTTTATCCGAAGACCAAAAAGCAAAATTACAAGAAGAAATCAGCGCTAATTTTATCAAGAAACTAACCGAACAAGCGGAAGCTATTCCGTTATCCGAAAGTATTCCAACGGCTTTGGATTGGATTAATGGGCGACGAACACCAGATGCCGATCAAGGAGTAAAAAGTGCGATTTCTAATTTGTCATTGGGAACAAAAGCACCTCATATTTTCAAAGCATTGATCAACGCCATTTGCTTTGGAAGTAAAAAAATAGTCGATCGTTTTGAAGAAGAAGGTGTTCGTATTGATAGCGTTATCGGAATTGGTGGTGTAGCTAGAAAATCGCCATTTATCATGCAAACTTTAGCTAATGTTTTGAATAAACCAATCAAAGTTGCCGCTTCAGATCAAGCTCCAGCACTTGGTGCCGCTATTTATGCAGCTGTTGCAGCAGGAATTTATCCGAATGTAATTGAAGCTAGCAAAAAAATGGGTAGCGATTTCGAAAGTGAATATTTTCCTGAAAAAGATAAGGTAGCTCAATATGAACTATTGATGAAAGCATATGATCAATTAAGCCTTTTGCAAAAACAATAAAAATAAAAAACAGTATGAGTTCCATATATCAAGATTTAAAACAGGAATGCTACGAAGCGAATATGCAATTAAACGCATTGGGTTTGGTGGTTTATACTTTTGGAAATGTAAGCGCTGTTGACAGGGAAAAAGGTGTTTTTGCTATAAAACCTAGCGGTGTTCCTTACGAAGATTTAAAAGCGGAGGATATCGTCATTCTAGATTACGATAATAATATTATCGAAGGGAGCTTACGTCCTTCATCAGATACAAAAACACACGCTTTCTTATATAAAAACTGGCCAAAAATTGGTGGAATTGCGCACACACATGCTACTCATTCTGTGGCTTGGGCTCAATCTCAACTAGACATTCCAATATTCGGAACCACGCATGCCGATCATTTAACTTCGGATATTCCTTGTGCTGCGCCAATGAGCGACACACTTATCGAAGGAAATTATGAGCATAATACAGGAATTCAGATTATAAATTGTTTCCAAGAAAAAAACCTTTCTTATGAAGAAGTAGAAATGATTTTGATCGGAAACCATGGTCCATTTGCTTGGGGAAAAAACGCTGCAAAAGCAGTATATAACAGTAAAGTTCTAGAAGTAGTAGCAAAAATGGCCTACTTGACTTTGCAAATAAATCCAAGTGCTCCAAGATTAAAAGATTCATTAATAAAAAAACATTACGAACGCAAGCACGGGAAAGATTCGTATTACGGGCAGTAGGAGATTTTAGATTGCAGATTTTAGAATATAGAATTTAAAGAGGATAATTATCCGCCTCAAAAAACTGAAACAATTAAACTGTTAAACTGTTAAAACAGTTTAACGATTAAACAAATAAACATTATAATAAAATGATAGTAGATTTATCTCAAAAAGAAATTTGGTTTGTAGTAGGAAGCCAAGAATTATACGGAGAAGAAACGTTACGAAAAGTAGCGGAACACTCCAAAGAAATTGCAAAAGGAATCGACGCTTCGGCACATATACCAGTAAAAATCGTATATAAAGATGTGGTAAAATCACCAAATCAAATCACCGATGTATGTTTAGAAGCAAATTCGAACAAAAACTGTATTGGTATTGTGGCTTGGATGCATACTTTTTCACCAGCTAAAATGTGGATTGGTGGTTTAAGTATTCTAAAAAAACCATTGTGTCATTTACATACTCAATTCAACGCTGAAATCCCATGGGCTTCAATGGATATGGATTTTATGAACTTAAATCAATCGGCTCACGGAGATAGAGAATTTGGATTCATTATGTCAAGAATGCGCAAAAAACGTAAAGTTATTGTAGGACATTGGGAAGACGAAAGAGTTCAAAAAAAATTAGGTATCTGGTCTAGAGTAGTCTTAGGATGGGATGAATTACAACATTTAAAAGTAGCCAGAATTGGCGACAATATGCGCGAAGTCGCAGTAACTGAAGGAGATAAAGTCGAAGCCCAAATCCGTTTTGGTTTTTCGGTAAACGGTTTCGACTCTTCTGATGTGACTCAAAAAATTGCTGAAGTATCGGATGCTGAAATAAATAAACTTGTTGAAATATATGAAGCATCTTATACCTTAGCGCCAGCATTACAAAAAGGGGGCACTCAAAGAGCTTCATTGGAAGAAGCTGCAAAAATCGAATTAGGGCTTAGAGCTTTCCTTGAAGAGGGAGGATTTGGGGCTTTTACAGATACTTTCGAAAATTTAGGTTCTTTAAAACAACTTCCAGGAATCGCAGTTCAACGTCTTATGGCCGACGGTTACGGTTTTGGTGGGGAAGGCGATTGGAAAACTGCCGCAATGCTAAGAGCTATGAAAGTAATGAATGTTGGTCTTGAAGGAGGTACTTCTTTTATGGAAGATTATACCTATCATTTCACACCTCAAAAATCATATGTATTAGGTTCTCACATGTTAGAAATTTGCCCTACAATTGCAGATGCAAAACCTTCATGCGAAGTTCACCCGTTAGGAATTGGAGGAAAAGAAGATCCTGTTAGATTGGTATTTAATTCTCCAGCCGGAAACGCTATTAACGCATCTTTAGTAGATATGGGAAATAGATTTAGATTGATTGTAAACGAAGTAGAAGCGATAACTCCTATGGCCGATTTACCAAAACTTCCTGTTGCACGCGTACTTTGGGATTGTAAACCCAACTTAGATATTGCAGCAACTTCATGGATTTTAGCTGGTGGAGCACATCATACTGTATATAGCCAAGGTCTTACTACTGAATATATGGAAGATTTTGCCGATATTGCAGGAATCGAATTACTCGTAATTGATGAAAAAACCACCATCAGAGAGTTTAAAGATAAAATAAATGCAAATGAAGCATACTTTCATTTGTTTCAGCACGGTCTATAAATAACTAAA
>CAILTC010000193.1 GCA_903837025.1 uncultured Bacteroidota bacterium
AATCAAAAATAAAGAAAAAGAAAGCACGGTCAAAGTGATGGATATCGCCGAATTAATTGCCAACGCCCAAGATTTATAATATGAAAAAAATAGCTGTTTTATTAGTGTTTTTATTTAGTTCTTTCATTTATTCTCAAGATACTTATGAAGTAATTGCGAAAGAAACTTGTGAATGTTTGCATAAAAAAAATGCAGACAACACATCAATTTCAAATGAAACTTTGCAAAATAATTTTGGAGCTTGTATGATTACAAGCTATAGTTCTCATATTAATGATTTTAAATCTGAAGATAAAATTGATTTTGATAATCAAGAAGGATTAAAAAAAATGGCTGAAACCGTAACCTATAAAATGTTGAAAGTTTGTCCAGAAGCAGTCATGAGTTTAGGAAGTAATGCTGAAAATAAGGAAAAGAGTGTTAATGTGAGTAATGAAACAACAACAATCGAAGGAGAAATTGTTGGCTTAAAAGTAGAACAATTTGTAACAATATTGGTAAAAGATAAAAATGGCAGAGATTATAATTTTCTTTTTTTAAATTATTTTGATACTGCATCTTTATATACCGAAAATAAAATAAAGCCGAAAGATAAAATAAAAGTAAGCTATACTGAAGTAGAACTCTATGACCCAAAAGCAAAAGAGTTTCGATATTTCAAAATAATTTCCAAATTAGAAAAATTTAAATAAAAATAAAATGCTAATTCCTTTTGAAAATTTACCCGAAGAATCCAAAATATGGATTTACCAATCCAATAGAAAATTTTCTGATGCCGAATTTTCTGAAATAGAAACGGATCTAAAATCCTTTCTCGAAAATTGGGAAGCACACAGTGTTGGTCTTGAATCTTCGTATCAATTAAAATACAATCGATTCATCATAATTGCCGTAAATCAAGAAGTGCAAGCCGCAACGGGTTGTTCTATTGATTCATCGGTTCAATTTATCCAAAAATTAGAACAGAAATACAACGTTGATTTATTAGATAAAATGAATGTTACTTTCAAGAATGGCGAACATATTGCTCATAAATCTTTGATCGATTTCAAAAAAATGGCCAAAGAAAAAGCCGTTACCGAAAACACAATTGTTTTTAATAATTTGGTTAATACTATTCAAGAGTTTAATGAATCTTGGGAAGTTTCCGCTATGGACAGCTGGCACAGTCGTTTTTTCTAAAAACAAAAAAATCAATGAAAATTTTTCTTGCCCGAATTGGATTCCTCGTTCTTTTAGTACTTTTGGTATCCAATTGCGCAAGCAAAAAAAACGCAACAGTACAGCAGGTTTTTCTAAAACCTGAAATTACAGATACTGTAATTTATATTCCTCACTTTAAATCCGAAAGAAAAACTTTTTTTAAGGATTCTGATGCCGAAACACATTGGGTAGATAGCATTTACTCAAAATTATCTTTAGACGAAAAAATTGGCCAACTTTTTATGGTCGCAGCTTATTCAAACAAAGACCTAAATCACATCAATGCTATCGATAAGTTAATTACTGAAAATAAAATTGGAGGTTTAATTTTCTTTCAAGGCGGTCCTGTTCGTCAGGCTAATTTAACGAATCGGTATCAGGCTAAAGCTAAAATTCCTTTATTTATTGGCATCGATGCCGAATGGGGTTTAAGTATGCGACTAGATTCAACCTATCGTTATCCTTGGAATATGACACTTGGTGCCATCCAGGATTTGAAATTAGTAGAAAAAGTAGGTGAGGCAATGGGCAAAGAAAGCAAGCGCATGGGCGTTCATTTTGACTTTGCACCCGTTTTAGACATTAATACAAATCCTAAAAACCCGATTATTGGTAGCCGTTCTTTCGGCGAAAATAAGGTCAATGTTGCCGATAAAGCGATTGCTTTGATGACAGGAATTCAGAATCAAGGTGTGTTTTCGACGGGGAAACATTTTCCGGGTCACGGCGATACTTCGGCTGATTCCCATACTTCTTTGCCTCTCGTTACGACATCTCGCGAACATTTAGATGCAGTAGAATTATATCCTTACAAACGAATGTTCGATGAAGGCTTGGCTTCAGTAATGGTGGCGCATCTCGAAGTTCCAAGTTTAGAACCAAGACCTAATTATCCAACCTCAATTTCGTATAATGTTGTGACTAATTTGCTTCAGAATGAGATGGAATTTGAAGGCTTAATTTTTACTGATGCCTTGAATATGAAAGGGGTGAGTAATTTTAGAGCGGTAGAAAATATTCCATCAATGCCGGGAGATATTGAGTTAAAAGCTTTTCAGGCAGGTAATGATATTTTACTTTTTCCACAAGATGTTCCAATGGCAATCACAAAAATTAGTGCAGCTTATAATGATAAAATCATATCCGAAGATCGCTTGGCTCATTCTGTTAAAAAGATTTTGCATTATAAATTTAAAGCGGGTTTAAATAAATACAAACCTATTGCTATTGCTACTTTAGATCAAGATTTGAATCCTTCTTCAAACGAAGCTTTGCAATATCAATTATTTGAAAATGCGATTACCGTTTTAAAGAATCAAGAGGATATTCTTCCCATAAAAAACTTAGAAAATAACAAGATTGCTTATGTAAAATTAGGCGATGATGACAATTCTTCTTTTGTTTCGACATTGAAAAAATATACTGAAATCACCGAAGTTTCCACTACTAACATTGACAGTTTGAATGTAAAACTGAAAAACTTTAACACCGTTATTGTTGGTTTTCATAAATCGGATAAAGCATGGAAAAATCAAGATTTTACAGAAACAGAACTACTTTGGTTGCAAGAAATAGCCAAAAATAATAAGGTAATTCTTGATGTGATGGCAAAATCGTATTCGCTGAACCAAATTGCTAATTTTGCAGATCTTAAAGCGGTTGTAGAATCGTATCAAAACTCCGAAGTTGCTCAGATTGTTTCTGCTGAACTTATTTTTGGAGCTATTGAAGCCAAGGGAAAATTGCCGATTTCAATAAATCAAAATTTCAAAGTAAATGATGGTTTATCAACAGTAAAAGTGAATCGTTTGGGGTTTACATCTCCTGAAAATGTGGGAATGAATCCAGTGATTTTATCCAAAATTGATGCTTTCGCCAAAAAAGCCATTGATGGTAAAATGACACCCGGAATTCAAGTTCTTGTCGCTCGTAAAGGAAAAGTTATTTACCAAAAATCGTACGGTTATCATACGTATGAGAATACAGAAAAAGTAACGAATTCAGATTTGTATGATGTCGCTTCTGTTTCAAAGATGATTTCTACACTACCTAATGTGATGCAGTTATATGATCAAAACAAGGTTACTTTAGATACAAAATTAGGAATAATGCTTCCTTTTTTTGAAAATTCAAATAAAAAAAACATCTCTTTTAGAGATTTATTATCTCATTATGCAGGACTTACGGCTTGGATTCCGTTTTACAAAGCGACATTAGATAAAAATAATAATCCATCAGAAAGATATTATCGCACAGTTGCTGACACACAGTTTTCGAGAAAAGTAGCCGAAAATCTGTATATTCGAAATGACTATCACGACACGATTATGAAAATAATTGCGGATAGTCCTTTATCTAAAAAAATCGAATACAAGTACAGTGACTTAACGTTTATGATTCTGAAAGAATATTTAGAACAGACTACTCATAAAAAGCTAGATGCGCTAAGTAGAGAAAATTTTTATAGTTCTCTAGGTATGAATTATACAATGTATAATCCGTTACAAAAAGTGGATAAAAGCGTAATTGTACCCACAGAAATTGATACATATTTTCGCCACCAAATCATTCAAGGCTATGTGCATGATATGGGAGCAGCGATAGAGGGTGGGGTTTCGGGTCATGCCGGAGTTTTCTCGAATGCTATGGATATTGCCAAAATGATGCAGTTATTTTTACAAAAAGGCAATTACGGAAACCATCAGTATTTTTCTGAAAAAACATTCGATATTTTTAATACATGTAATTTTTGTGAGGAAGGAAATCGACGAGGATTGGGTTTTGATAAACCACAATTATTACATGAGCAGGGTCCTACTTGTGATTGCGTTTCTAATGAAAGCTTCGGACATACTGGTTTTACAGGAATTATGGCTTGGGTTGATCCCAAAACGGAAATTGTTTATGTCTTTGTTTCTAATAGAACTTTCCCCGCAAATCCTGTAAATGTATTATCGAAAAAAAATATCCGCGAAGATATTCAAAGAGTAATTCAAGAAGCAATTGTAAATTGATTATGAAAATTTTTAGAAGTTTTGTCCTTTTTTAACCAATATTTTTTTCAATATAATCAGAATTTAAAAGATAGAGTCCACCCATATATCGCAGTTTAAAAGAAACAAAATCACCTATTTTATAGGTATGTTTAGAGTTTGAAATATCGACAACCATCATATCTGAGCTTGCATCAATTATTGTGATTTCACTATCATCGGCTTCAATATATTGAGGTTGCATATCTAATAAACCAATATCTAAAATTGCTCGTAAAGAAGTTCCACCAAGATCATCTATTTCATTCATTGAAAAAGTATTTCCAGCAACGTTTTCACCAATTTCGCCTGTTGGCGTATCTGGTTTTTCTGTGATTTCAATAATTTGTGTATAAAGCTTAAGAACGTCATTGTGCATTCCTTTGATGGTTTCCCCAGTAAAGAGATCTTTGCCAAAGAATAAAGCTTCGCCAATTCTAAAATGATTCACTGCCATTGGTCTAGCGTTTTTTAGTATTAATGGTATTGCTACTGAAGTCCCACCAGAAACCCATGCAATTTTAATATTAAATTTAGCTTCTATTAGTTGCTTATATAAACTCAACTGAATCAATTTATCTTGAGTAGGCATAACGCCACTGAGACAATTCAGGTTAGTTCCAATTCCCTGTATTTCGATATTTGGCATACTTAAAATAGCACTAAAAAAAGCTATTATCTCTTCGCCCATGACCCCTTCACGTAAATCACCCATCTCAATCATAATGATTATTTTGTGAATTTTTTTCTGCTTTAGCGCTTCTTTCGATAGTAATTGAATTGTATAAATTTCAGTGTTAAAACTAATATCTGCATATCGAACGATACTCTGAATATTTCGTTTAGCAGGAGGTTTGATATAAACGGTTTGGATATCGGAATCTAAAACTTTAATTTTTTTTAAGTTACTAATTCTTGAATCATGAATTTCCCTAATTCCTAAAGCAATTAACTCTTTGAGATAAATTGTATTTCCGCATAAAATTTTAGAAACTACGCCCCACTGTATAGCTCTAGATTTAAATAGATCATCCAAAAAAGTATAATTATCTTTTAATTTCTGTTTGTATAATTTTATAAAAGCCATTTTTTTAAAGATTTTACGAGGATTCGTATTAGAATTTCAGGTTAATAATTTATTAATTGAGTTAAAACGGATACCACCCACATTTTTATAAATCCTAGTCTTTTTAAATTATTTGATCAGACGCATTTCTAAGTATTTATTAGTAAAACCTAGTTTTTCATATAATATTTTTGCTGGATTATTTGGTTCAACATGCAATGCAATATTTCCCTTAGTAACAGAGATGGCTTTTTGCATCAATTCTTTTCCATAGCCTTTTCCACGTTGACTACTGTCAATGGCGATATAAACCAAAATGTTTTCTGGAATAAAATCTTTCATTCCGGTATTAGTTACTATTACCACACCTACAATTTTACTATCCACTAAACCAACTATTATATTTCCACCCTTCATAGGATTCATTACATAGTCTATACATTTTAGAATATCACCTAATTCATCGCCATATTCTTCTAAATGAGTATGAAGAAATTGTGCAATAATTTGATTAGTGAGTATAAGGTCTTCTCCTGTTTTAGGATTAATTTGTTTAAATTCCATTTTATGTTTAGATTATTTAAAAGCCATTAATTGGAATTTTTCCAAAAGGCAAAAAGAGGCATTAAGCTGCTAAAAAAGAATGATTTTTCATTATGACTTCAGGAATTTGAAACTTTAAGAGAATTTGTATTTTATAAAAAAATAGTTTCAAAGCTGTAATGAACAGATAGCAACAAATATAGGAAAATTTTTTCAAAAAACTATCAAAAACGCAAAAAGCAATGGTAATAAATCTAATTTATTGATAATAATATAAGTTGTTTTTATTAAAACTAATTCTATTTTACCTAATTTCGTATTTTTTAAAATAGATACATGAAAATAGCAATTGTTTGTTATCCAACATTTGGAGGAAGTGGCGTAGTCGCAACAGAATTAGGACTTGAGTTAGCACGTCGCGGACACGAAATACATTTTATTACATACAGTCAACCGGTTCGTTTGGCATTATTAAATGCAAATGTTCATTATCATGAAGTAAACGTTCCCGAATATCCTTTGTTTCATTTTCAACCTTATGAATTGGCTTTGTCTAGCAAATTAGTTGATATGGTAAAGTTGTACAAAATTGAGTTACTTCATGTGCATTATGCCATTCCGCATGCTTATGCAGGTTATATGGCCAAGCAAATGCTAGCAGATGAAGGGATAAACATCCCAATGATTACAACACTTCACGGTACCGATATTACCCTGGTAGGAAATCATCCTTTCTATAAACCAGCGGTGACATTTAGCATCAATAAATCTGATTTTGTGACTTCAGTTTCCCAAAGTTTGAAGGAAGACACGCTTAAATTATTTAATATAAAAAATGAAATTCTGGTGATTCCTAATTTTATAGAATTGGATAAAAATACAATTGACCCAGGTATATCTTGTCGTCGATCAGTTATGGCTACTAAACAGGAACGGATTATTACCCATATTAGTAATTTCAGGAAAGTCAAGAGAATTCCAGATGTTATTAAAATATTTAATAAAATTCAGAAACAAATTCCTGCCAAATTGATGATGGTAGGTGATGGGCCGGAAAAGGAAAAAGCCGAATATTTGTGTCAAGAATTAGGCATTCAGGACAAGGTAATTTTCTTTGGAAACAGTAATGAAATAGACAAAATATTAAGTTATACCGATTTATTCCTTTTACCATCAGAAACTGAAAGTTTTGGTCTTGTCGCTTTAGAAGCTATGGCATGGGGAGTTCCTGTGATTTCTAGTAATTCCGGCGGTTTGCCTGAAGTAAATTTTGATGGAATTTCGGGTTATTTGAGCAATGTGGGAAAAACCAAAGAAATGGCTGATAATGCTTTGAAAATTTTGAAAGACGATTCCGTTTTAGCCGAGTTTAAGAAAAATGCTTTATCTGTAGCCAAACAATTCGACATCAAAAATATTTTGCCTCAATACGAAGCTTTATATGAAAAAGCAATAAATAAATTCTTATGAAAAAAAGTATTCTTTTCTTACTGACTTTAATTTTGGCTTCTTGTGGCGCTTCTTCCGTCAAGAATACCGAAAATAAACCATTGTTCGAAATTTTGACCCAGCAAAATGATGGAGGGGCAAATATTCGATTTTTTGAAATTCTTACGGAACCAAATGAAATAAAAATGCTGCAAAACGACGCCAAATTAAAAAATAAAACAAGCGTTAATGATATTCATAACTCTAATTTTATTGTATTAAATATGGGGGAAAAAGAAACAGCAGGTTACAAAATTGGGATTGATAATGCAGTAGAAACCGATAAAAATATAATTATTACCGTAAAAGAAACGACTCCTAAATCGGGCGCAGTTGAGAGCCAAGTACTTTCGAACCCTTATTGTATTGTCAAAGTAAATTCTAAAAAACCGATTATCATTAAATAAACAAAGGCTCATTTTCCTAAGAAAATGAGCCTTTGTTATGAACTTGAAATTAGAATTTGTAGCGCAATCCTAAAGCAA
>CAILTC010000194.1 GCA_903837025.1 uncultured Bacteroidota bacterium
ACATTTCAAGAGACTTACTCACAATTTGTTGTTCAGGATTTCTTACATCGAGAATTGTTTTTTTTTCTTGAAAAAATTTACTTTCAATTATTGGTCTTACAAATGGGACTGTATCAATTATAAAAACCAATAGATTAAGCCCAATAGAAATAATTAAAACAATAAATACTAACCTTTTTGAAATTTTAATATTCATAATATTTTTCTTTTAATAAATGTTAAAATTAAATTTCTTTCACTTTTATCAAAGCCAATAAAATATATTGATACTATATTAATTAGAGTGAGATAAGAAGATTTTATAAAAAAATTAATGTATTTATTTTGTATAGAAATATTTATAAAATGATGCAATGATACCAGTATAGCGGTTACTATAACAATTTTCAATAAAACCTTCAAAACGAATGACTGAATATCTAAATTTATCAATTTATTTAAAAACAACAACCTTCCTACTAAAGAAATATTTTTTACTGCAATTATTAAAATAAAAATTATTTTTTGATCATTATATCTTTTTAAAAAAAAATAAGAAATTGGCAAACACAAAAATATAAACGAACCTAATGTTATCTGATACCATTTTATATTTCCTGAAGCTTGAGCACCAATCATTAGCGGACCAGAAATACAATCTATCAACAAATTAATAACACTTAAAATTACAAATATAGAAGTATATTTAGGAGGGTTTTTTAACCATAATTCTAAAACAAAATCTATATTAAATAGAATAGGACAGGCTATAATAAACATTAAAAAATAAGAAAACTTTGCACTCTGAAATATTAACTTCAAACACTGTTCTTTATTTCCTGATGCGTACTGCTTTATAATTTGAGGGTTTACAGCCATTTGAAAATTAATTACAAATGTCTGAACAGTTCCTTGTACTTGCATACTTATTCCGTAAGCAGCATTTAAAACAGTTCCAAAAAAAAGATTTAACAAAATATTTGACCCTTGCCCTCTTGCTACTCCAGCAATGTTACCAAATAAACTCCATCCTGAAAAAGATATTAATTTCTTATACAAATCTTTTTCAAAATAAAATTTATATTTACTTTCCTCAAAATTAATTTTACAGTAAATTTTATGTCCTGATCTCACAAAAAATGAAACTAAGAACAATAAACCAGAGTATAATATTAATTTATCAAATGCAAAAACAACCAATAAATAAACAATTGCTAATTTAAGTATAACCTCGACGATGCTCATATAAGCATAAATATTCATTCTTTCTCTTGCTATAATCAAAGCATCGTAAGGAACTTGTATGATACCTAATAAAAAAGTAAGTACAGAGAACTGATATACCCAATTTACTGCTAGCATCCTATCTAATGGCAAATTGAGTTTATAATTCACAAACCAAAGCCCTATTGTTTCAGCTAAAGCCAATACTAAAATACTTATTCCAATATGAATATTTAATGTTGCATTAAAGGTTTTCTTTAATTGTTCTATATCATTTGCACCAATATCAAATGCCAAAAACCTTTGGGTTGCTGAGGTCATTGCACTATTGAAGAAACTAAACAGCGTTACAATACCTCCTACAACACTATAAACTCCATAATCTTGAACACCTAACGAATTTAAAATAACCCTAGAAGTATAAAGACTTACCCCCATAGTCAAGAACATTCTTATATATAAAAATAGGGTGTTTTTTATTATTGCTTTTGAAGTTGACAAATTAGAATCTTTTTAATTTTATAAATTAATTGCGATTAAGTAGTTTATTATTTATTGCAATAGAAATAAAACCTAAATTAGAAAAAAAATTATACCGCACCAATTAATAAATTATAATTAGCTAATTATTTTTCTTTAAAGAAATACCATTATAATTTTTTTGATAATCTAAGCGATAAACTAAATCCCTCCCATGGCTTCGCCGCTCCAACCCCCAGTCAAGAGTCAGAAAAAGCGTGTTGTGCGTATTGTATAAATCCTAAAATAATTACGAGGAAATTACAACAATTAAATCAAAAAAAAACCTTCCGTTTTAGGGCCAAAATTATTGTTTTGAAATAAATCAATAGCGACATATAGTCACTAAAATAGTGAATGCCAAATAAAATAAAAACAATACAAACACCGCCTATTTAGCAGTGTTTGTGTTGTTGTAATTTATAAAAAAAAATGGTGAAAGTGACTAGAAAACAGTCCTGAGAAATATAAACCAAGCTCGTTATAATCTGTAAACGAACGATGCGTTATCATTAAATGTAATAAGAAAAAGTATCACCTAAAAAACTATTAGAAAATAATAAGATGGGGGAATACTTGCTATTTTATTCTAATTCACATAATAGTAAAGGCAAAAATGGTTACAGTCAATTCAGACTATTCTTAACAATTTTAACGAGACCAGTCGGCATGTGCTTTAGCACTTCTTATGTAATAAATACCTCCAATACTAAAAGAAACCTGACTTGTAGTTTGATTCGTTACAGTAGGAACTACAAAAAATGTACCATCATAACGGATATGTTGTTTCATATTAAGCTTATAACTAATATCTGTAGACAAGGCAAAATGATCACATATTTTAAAAATAGGAGACAATCCCAAAATATAAGTTCCTGAATATTCTATTGCATGATTATACAAAGATCTATCAGTCGCAACACCAAAACCACTATGCGCATAAAGACCAACAATTCCATTTGTAGCATCACTTAAACCAGTATATCTTCCTAGATTGTAATGCATCTGCACGTCTTGCACAAAAGCGATCATACCATAATTAGCGGCTTTTCCAGTATATTTATCATAAGCCATCTCTCCTTTTATACCCCAATTATTATTGAACATATAACGGATACCACCATCAAAATGAGATGTTGAATTAAAATTTCCATCCGTTAACGAAATAAAACTTAAAGGAACACTCATTCCGTAAGAAGCTTCAAAAGTAATTTTATGTTCAATTTGTGCTTGGCTAGTAAAACCAATGATTGCGAAAGCAAATAGTAGAATTTTATTTTTCATAATTCAAATTTAATAATTGGGGTTTATATTTATTTATATTAAGTACTAAGTATTAAAAATACAAAACTGGGATTTCATATATTTTTTTTATGGGAACAAAATGTGCTGCAAATATAATTATTTTAAAGACGTATACAAAAATAGTTACAAATAAAAATAAAAAATGCCGCCATAAATCAGGGTAAACAGATCAAAAAATTCTAAAATTAAAAAATCATTCAACTTACTACAACCACCTTTAAAACAGCTTATTACACATATTTCAATCCGCTATTTTGATATATTTATCTAATAATCAATTATTTACTTTGAAATTAAAAAACAATTTGTTTGATTTTACTCAGCCTAATCCATACTTTAGATTGAACAGAAAACAAATATATCCTTCAGAAAAAATTATTTTATAACCACACCAGCCGTAATATATGGAAAATAAACTTATAACGAAATCGAAGATTAAGGCATTATCAATCTTGAGTTTTTGAAAACCATTTTAGAATTAGAAAAACAGAATTCCTTCTCGCAACACGTCAATGTTATTTTCTATACAAAACCCTAACTTTTTAAAGAACATTTCGTTTCTTGGATTAAAATGAATATCCGACATTTAAAAAGGCTTTATTCAGAACAAAATCCCGATAAATTGATACTAAACTATTTAAAATCAATAAAAAACGATTCGTTTTTTATTAGTTTATACGTAACAGCTTCTTTGTTTATTAAAATCCATGAATCCATTCGGTAAAAATTTGTATTTTGGCTTGAATAAAGCAACTCAAATGACTCCATTCAACATCTTACTACTTATATTGGTTTATTTCGGAATATTATTATTCATATCCCATAGCGTAAGCAAGAAAAATAACAACAATGCTGCTTTTTTTAAGGCCAATAAAAATTCGAAGTGGTATCTTGTCGCTTTCGGGATGGTAGGAACGGCGCTTTCGGGAGTAACTTTTATCTCGGTTCCTGGCGAAGTGGGTTCACCTGATATGCAGTTTAAATATTTTCAGTTTGTTTTGGGAAATGCTATTGGGTTTATTTTCATTGCCAAAGTACTCCTACCTTTATATTATAGAATGAATCTGACTTCGATTTACAGCTACATCGAAAAAAGATTGGGGATTGTAAGTTATAAAACCGCTGCCACGATTTTTTTGATCAGCAGAACCATTGGCTCTTCCTTTAGATTGTATCTCGTTGTTATTGTTTTGCAACGCTATGTTTTCGATTTCTACCAAATTCCATTTGCCGTTACGGTTCTTATTTCCTTGGCTTTGATATTTTCTTACACCTATCGCGGCGGATTGAAGACGATTATTATCACCGATACTTTGCAGACATTTTTCCTAGTTTCTTCGGTATTCCTGACACTTTTTTTTGTTTGCCAAAGTCTCCATCTTTCTGTTTTCGAAGCTTTCGAACAGATGAAAAACAGCAATTATTCGAAAGTTTTTTTCTTCGATGATTTTACGAAAGGGAATTACTTCTGGAAACAAATCCTGGGCGGAATATTCGTAACCATCGCCATGGTAGGACTTGACCAAGATTTAATGCAGAAGAACCTGAGTTGCGCCACCATTGGCGAAGCCCAAAAAAACATGTTTACCTTCACCGGAATATTTGTGATTATCAATATCTTTTTCCTGAGTGTGGGTGCCTTACTTTATATTTTTGCGGAGAAAGAGGGAATCGCCATCCCAACGGATTTAATAACAGGTAAACCCCGAACGGATTTACTTTTCCCCGAAATAGCCTTTCATCATCTGAATATAATTCCGTCGATTGTATTCCTGTTAGGATTGACAGCGGCTACATTTGCCACGACCGATTCGGCATTGACAGCCTTAACGACTTCCTTTTGTGTGGACTTTCTAGGAATGGACAAAACGGAAAACGAAAACAAAACAAATGTTGTAAGAACACGCCATCTCGTTCACATCAGCTTTTCGCTCTTGCTGTTTTTGGTGATTATCATTTTTAATACGATCAACGACTCTTCGGTGGTGAGTATGATTTTCAAAATTGCCTCCTATACGTACGGCCCTCTTTTGGGGTTATACGCTTTTGGATTATTGATGCAATCAAAAACGGTACACGATAAGTTTGTACCCATAATCTGTGTGCTTTCGCCGGCTATTTGCTTCTTGATAAGTCGCTATTCGTCGGTACTTTTTGGGGATTATGTTTTTGACAACGAACTGATTATCGTCAATGGACTGATTACTTTTCTAGGTTTGTTGCTGATTAGCAAACCTGCGAAAACTACAACTCGTTTTTAGCCCTGACTGAAACGGCATCCTTTTTCTAGTCTTCGCTTTTCGCGAGACCAGAAAAAGATACAGTGTAAGGCAGGATTAAGCTCCTGAAAAATCTAAAACTGATTGGTAGTCAACAATACCAGGGTACAGGCAACTTCTACTTTTATGTTATTTAATTCTAATAATTGATAGAATTCTGGGTTTTCGGTTCCTGGATTAAAAATCACCCGTTTTGGTTTTGCTTCAACAATATAATTGTAATAATCACGCTGACGCGCTGGATTCAAATACAAACTAATCGTATCGATATTTTTTAAAGGAATAGCTTTAGTTTGAATTTTTATTCCTGCTACTTCACCTGCATTTTGACCAATTGCCAAAACAGAGTGTCCTTTTTCGACCAACATCGTGATGGCTTTGTATGCGTATCTATCTGGTTTTGTGCTAGCACCAAGAACCAAGGTTTTCTTATTTTTCATTTGGCAAAAGTACAAAAAATGAATGGTTTGTTATTCTTCAAGTGGTAAGAAAATTTCAGCCATCATACATCGTGCACGTCCGCCGCCGCAAGCTTCGATCGTATCAAGACTAGAACTCAAAATAGTCACATGCTCTTCGATTTGTGCGATTTGCTTTTTGGTTAAACTTTGATATGCCGAGTTACTCATAACCAAATACCTTCTATCATCGGCTCCTTTAACTTCGAGCATATTTCCGGCAAAGTTATTGACTTGAGCTTCGGTAATCAAAATAATTTCTTTGTCGTCGCCTCGTAAACTGTCTAAAACCATTTTGCGTTCTTTTTTATCATCGATACAATCGGCACAGATTACAGCAAAAGTATCGCCAATGCACATCATCACATTGGTATGATAAATTAATTTTCGCTCTCCATCGACAGTTTGAAACGCTTCAAAAAGCACAGGCGAAAACTCAAAATCTTCACAGAACTCAATGAATAACTCCTCGTCGGCACGTGGCGATAACGCACAATAGGCTTTGCTATTTTCTCGGTCTAAAACGATGCTTCCAGTTCCTTCAAGATAAAACCCGTCTTCCTCAGCCGAGGTATAATCCATGATTTCATTGATAAAAAATCCGTCCTCTTCAAGAATATCAAGAATATCTTCGCGACGCTCTAGGCGACGATTTTCGGCAAACATAGGATATAAAACTACATCGCCACTTTCGTGAAAGGAAATCCAGTTATTCGGAAAAATACTGTCTGGAGTATCGGGATTTAGCGTATCGTCGATAACGGTAACATGTACTCCAACGGCACGTAATTTTTTTACAAAAGCATCAAACTCTTCCTGTGCTTTAGCATTTACAGTAGAAGGCAATACATTATCTAGTACTTTTTGGTAATAATTATTTACGGCAGTTTGCTCGTTCATTCGGAACGCCACGGGGCGAATCATCAGAATGGAATTGGTGGTTTGGTTCATTTTTATTTTTTTTATTTGTAGAGACGTTGCACTGCAACGTCTTATTAATAGATACGTTGCACAACAACGCATTAATGTTAGAGACGTTGCAATGCAACGTCTTATTAATAGATACGTTGTAATGCAACGCATAATGTTAGACGTTGCATTGCAACGTATCTACGTTTAATTAATCCCGGATCAACGGCAATGTAGAACATCGCAATAATCCTTCTTGTTTGGCAATTTCTGCGTATGGAATCTCTTCCACCACAAAACCATTTGCACGCAACCAATTATTGAGTCGGGTGAAGTTTTTTTCGGAAACGACCACATTGGTATCGATAG
>CAILTC010000195.1 GCA_903837025.1 uncultured Bacteroidota bacterium
AGCTTCCAGCCTTTTAAAGGCTGGAAGCTTTCTTTAAAAATTACGGATTTGTCGACCAAATACTGCTACTTTTTATAAAAACGCGTCGATTTAATTTGAGTTGAGCGATGATTAATTCGGCCATATCTTCCGCTTGCATTACTTTTTCGGGATTTCCATCTGTAAGTTTCAATTCTTTGGCCATATCAGTAGCAACAGTGCTCGGTATCAGCGCTGTTACCCGAATATTATGTTTGCGAACTTCCTGCATCAACGAGTCGGTTAATCCTAAAACTGCAAATTTTGAGGCGCTATAAGCACTTGTCAAAGCGTTACCATTGATTCCTGCGGTTGAAGAAATATTGATAATATCGCCCATTTGTCTTTCAATCATATTGGGCAAAACGGCACGAGTTACATAATAAGTCCCCATTAAATTGACCTGAATAATACGTTCCCAAGCGGCAGGCTCCAATTCTAAGAATTTTCCAAATGCTGCAATCCCAGCATTATTGATCAAAATATCGATGGTTTTAAATTCGGCTAGGGCTTTTTCTACCGCCGAATTTACGGAGTTAATATCCGCAACATCAGCTGTTATTGCCAATGCTTTCACTCTCAAGGAGCGTGCTTTTGCGGCTACATTGTCGATTTCTTCTTGTGTTCTTGCCAATAAAATCACGTTGACTCCTTCTTTGGCCAAAGCCAATGCGATTGCTTTTCCGATTCCTTTTCCTGCTCCCGTAATCAGGGCATTTTTATTTTTTAAGTCGCTCATCTTTTTTTCTTTTTGTTCTAAAACAAAGTTAAGGTATTTGTTTAGGCTTGTTGTTTTGAAAGTGTGAAATAAAAGATAAATTTATTAAAGTTTTCGGTCGTAAATGTCTGAGCTTTGTTGAATAAATTTTGTCATTTCGACGAAGGGGAAATCACGTAATGAGAGCAAATGATGTGATTTCTCCTGCGTCGAAATGACAAATAAGAATGTTTTTCCAGTAGATTAAAGTATTTTTTTTACTCATTCAAAACCATATCGATAACCATAACGGCTGCAAAAATAAGTTGTCTTTCGACAGCATCTTGTGCGACATTGTCGCTTATAGAAAGCACATAATTATCTGCCGAAGTAAAGAATTCTTTGCCTATTCCTGCCCATTTTTTGTTTACAAATCCTAATTCGGTAGTGTCTTTGATGAATTTAAAATCCCAACCGGTCCAAGTCCCTTGCAGTAAACAAACGGGTTTTTGGTTTTTGTCAACAATTTCGAATTTCCCGCCCATCGACCAAAATTTTTGTTTGAAATAGCCAATAAGTTGGTCTTTTTCATCAAAAACTTCAACATCTGATCGAAAAAAAGTAGTGCCTCGTTTGATGTTTACTATTTTTTTGCCCGATGTTTCGGTGACAACAACATTGAAAGGGGTGTGACTTTTGTATTTTGTAAATCGAAATATTTTGGTAAAAATCCCCAAATTAGGTTCTTTACTCGTCATTATATGTTGATTCGTTTCTAGGTCGAAAATATCATACACATTTGCTGCTCGAAACATTCCGACTTGTTCTTTGATGAGAAATAAGTTTTTGTTTAATAATGGATTCATTTTTTATTAAAATTTTGTTATATGGTAAGTTTATAAATACTAGACTGCATTTCGTTGGTGTCGTTGTCTTCGCAAAGCAGGAATTCTATTTGGTCATCGGTTTTGTTGAAGAGCGTTAATCCTTCGAATTTTTGGGTGTCGGATATTTTTTGAGTGAAATCAATTTGCATGGATCGAATGTCGATTCGACCAATACTGCTTCCAAGAATTTCACCATCATTGTAGGTAGAAATGGTGTCTTCGGCTGTTGCCAAAAAATAAATTTTATCATCCACTAGAATGGCATCGGTAAATGAAGTTTCTATATGCTTGATTTTGGGCAATTGTACGGCGGTAAAAACGGGTTTGGAATTGTCTTTATTTGAAAATTTATCTAGGGCAAAAATTCCGTTTTGAGAGTTGGCTCCGTTGCCTCTTTGAAACAAAAGCCATTTTCCGTTGCAGAATAAGGAACCTTCGATATTAAGTTCTTCGTCAGAAACAGAGGCGGAATCTTTTAATTTTCGATATAATTTTGTGATGTCTTTTTCTTTTACTTCTTTGGTTTGAAGATTATAACTTATTCTTTTTTCTCTTTTGGATGTAGATCCAGAGCCTAGAATATGGAGTTTATTTCCTTTTAGAGCAATCGATTCGAAATCGTATTTATCTTTTTTGGGAATGTTTTCTTGCCCTTTTTCGAAGAGTTTGATTTTGGTCAATTCCTTTTCTTGAATATGATATTGGTAAAGGAAGGAGCTGTTGTCTGAAATGATAAAGACGGAATTGTCTTTGTAAACGATTCCCGAAGCGGAACCAATACCCGTGATTTGAAATTGTAATTGGATTGTGAAATTTTGCATAAATGTTATTTTGAAAACGGATGCCCTAGCCCTGATGGAAGTGGAAATCCTTTTTTTTATAAACCAAATAAGGTTTTATTAAACCGAATAGGCTAAAAAAAAGATTGCAACGTACAGCAGGAAATAGCTCCAAATTATCCTTATATTTGATTTTGTAAATATAAATTATTTCCTATGAAATCTATAAACCCGGATGATTTTAAAGTCATTGCCCCAATTGAATTGTCAAAAATCCCTACAAACTTGTTTAAAAAAGCCGATGAGGAGGAGAAAGAAGATAAGCTGGAGAAGGTGCAAGCTAAGTTGAGTGAGTTACAAGATGTGATGTATGCTCATAATAGGTATGCGGTTTTGATTTGTTTGCAGGGAATGGATACTTCGGGAAAGGACAGTTTGATCCGGGAGGTTTTTAAGGAATTTAATCCGCGTGGGGTTGATGTTCATAGTTTTAAAACCCCGAATTCGGCCGAATTGGAGCACGATTATTTATGGCGTCATTATTTGGCTTTGCCAGAAAAAGGAAAATTTGCGGTTTTTAATAGAACGTATTACGAAAATGTGCTCGTTACACGCGTGCATCCCGAATATATTTTGGGGGAAAATTTGCCGGGAATTGAAAAAGTCTCCGATATTACGCCCAAATTTTGGAAAAACAGAATGAAACAAATTAATAATTTCGAAAATCATATTAGTCAAAACGGTACGATTGTGATGAAATTCTTTTTTCATTTGAGCAAGGAGGAGCAACGAAAAAGGCTGCTTAGACGATTGGAAAATGAGGAGCAAAATTGGAAATTTTCGCCTGGTGATTTGAAAGAGCGTGAACATTGGGACGAATACATGCAGTATTATGAGGAAGCGATTAATGCTACTTCGACCCCAGAGGCTCCCTGGTATATCATTCCTGCTGATGATAAAGAAATGGCACGTTATATTGTTGCAAAAATTATCTGGGAGGAAATGCAGCAACATACCGATATAGAAAAACCCCAATTAGACGCCAAGATATTGGCCAATTTTGAAATTTACAAAAAGGAGTTGGAAGGTTAGTATTTCTTAATCTAATTTGGAATCTAAGATTCCTGAAAATTTCAGGAACTGTTTTACCTTTAGACTCCTAAATAGTAAAAAAAATGCGCTGAATTACAGCGCATTTTAAATGAATATGGGTCATCTATAATTTGAATCCATAAGCTAAACGAACCCCTAATTGGCCAAAACCTTTGCCTTGAGTTCCGTCATTATTCAATCGAGGAAAATCGGAATATTGCTCGTATCGCAAAGAAACGTCTATGTATTTTGTGGCATAACCAATACTTGGCGCTAAAATCAATGTGGTTTTATCGTAACCATTAGTCACAGCAAAACCAGCACCGGCTTCCCCCATTACATAAAATTGATCATTCCAAACGAATGCTTTAAACCCTGCTTTGACTGGAATAAATCCTAAATCGGATCCATCTTTTTTGTTTACGAATAAATTGGTAAACCCCGTTGTCAAGGTGAAAGAGTATTTTTTTGAAAGGTCATATTGCAACCTCACATCCCCGCCCAAAGCTGATTTGTAGGGATGGGCAAAAGGATATCCTGCTGTTAGCCCCAATCCTAAACGAAATCCTTGGTCATAATTTTTAGCATTATCTTGTGCATGCGCCGTACTCGCAAATAATATCGCTATTGTGAAAAGTATTGCAATCTTGATTTTTTCTGAAATTTTCATAGTTTTAAGTTTGGTGATTATCTCTATTTGTTTAATACTTTGCCTAAACAACACTACAAAGGTAGAATAGTAAGCGATTAAGGATGTTATAGAATTATTTGGGTTTGTTGCATAATTGTGGGATTACTCTCTAGAAAGATGTCTTTATTTATCAAATCGTATTAACAGAATCAATTGTTCTAATTACCTTTGCCAACTAAAAAAAAACAATTTGAATTTTAGCAAATACACCAACGAGTTCTCCTATAATTTAAGACTGGCTTATCCCGTGATTTTGGGGATGCTAGGACATACCCTAATAGGAATTGTCGATAATTTTATGGTCGGAAACCTTGGTTCAACCGAATTGGCGGCCGTTTCCCTTGGCAATAGTTTTATATTTATTGGACTCTCATTAGGAATTGGTTTTTCTACAGCTATAACGCCTTTGATTGCCGAAGCGGATGCCGAGAAAGACGATAAAAAAATTAGAACCACTTTTCATCACGGCCTTTTATTATGTGTGATTTTGGGGATTACCATATTTGTTTTGATTGTTTTGTCAAAACCCATTATGAACTTGATGAATCAACCCGAAGCGGTTGTAAAACTGGCAACACCTTATATTGATTGGGTCGCTTTTTCGTTGATTCCCGTAATCATTTTTCAAGGATACAAGCAATTTTCCGATGGTTTATCGCAGACAAAATATTCGATGTATGCGATTTATTTGGCCAACGTAGTTCACATTTTCTTTAATTATGTGCTGATTTACGGTGTTTGGGGTTTTCCGAAATTAGGAATTCTTGGTGCCGCATTAGGAACGGTCATTTCGAGAATTATGATGGTGGTTTTTATGCATTTCATTTTGCGTAAAAATGCAGCTTTCAAAAGGTATTTCAAGAATTTTAGTTTTAAAGAAATTCGAAAATCAATCCTGAAAAAAATCATCAATTTGGGTCTTCCTTCGGCGATGCAAATGTTGTTTGAAGTGACTTTGTTTACTGCGGCGATTTGGCTTTCGGGTTCTTTAGGGAAAAATAGTCAAGCGGCAAACCAAATTGTGCTCATTATGGCATCGACTACGTTTATGTTTGCGATGGGATTTAGCGTCACAGCAATGATTCGGTTGAGTTTTCTCAAAGGTTCTAAAGATTTTAAAAATCTGATTATTACAGCGCGCTCTATTTTCTTGTTGACGATTCTATTCGAACTGTTTTTTGGACTTTTTTTTGTGATTTTTCACCATTATTTGCCGCATTTATTTTTGAATATGACTGATTCTGTTCAAGCGATCGACAACCAAGAAATAATTGGCATTGCCTCGAAATTACTATTAGTGGCAGCTGTTTTCCAAATTTCAGATGGGATTCAAGTGGTGGTTCTTGGTGCTTTACGAGGTTTGCAAGATGTAAAAGTTCCTATGTATATTACCTTTGTAGCCTATTGGGTTATCGGATTTCCTACCTCGTATTATTTAGGAACCCATACTGATTTGGGAGCAACAGGAATTTGGATAGGACTTTTGGCAGGACTCACTTCGGCAGCTTTATTTTTGTATATTCGCTTTGCGAGATTAACAAAAAGATTGGCATTAGAAAACGCTTAGAAATTGAAGTTTTTTCGACCCAGAATGTTAATTCCCAAAGGATTCTCTCGTACAATTAACATACTCATCTAAACATAAAAAAATGGTACTATTTATTATTATTGGGGTTATTTTACTGATTTTCAGTTTTACATTAAAAAACAATCAAAGTCAGCTTTCACACTTTTCGAATATTTTTAAAATTCTTGGTTTTTTAGCTATTTTATTGGGGGTTTCTACTTCGATGTTCAAACAAATTGATGCGGGAAAAGTAGGTGTTCAATCGCTTTACGGAAGCGTAGAACCCGATGTTTTAGAAAGTGGTTTGCATGTAATAAATCCACTTCTTGAAGTAACCGATTTTGATATTCAAACTCAAAATTACACCATGTCAGCCATTCACGGCGAAGGGGCACAAGCGGGAGATGATGCTATTCGTGTTTTGTCGAATGATGGATTGGAAGTGGTAATCGATTTGACGGTTTTGTACCGAATTACGCCTTCGGATGCACCGAAAATCTTCAAACAAATTGGGGTGAATTATACCGATAAAATTGTGCGTCCCGTTACAAGAACACGAATTCGTGACAACGCTGTTTATTATGATGCTGTAGCATTATATTCTACCAAAAGAAACGAATTTCAACAACGAATTTTCAAAACTATCGAAGCCGATTTTAAATTACGTGGTTTGGTTTTAGAACAATTATTGATTCGAAATATCAATCTTCCTACTTCTGTAAAAGCGTCTATCGAAAGTAAAATAAATGCCGAACAAGATGCTCAAAAAATGACTTTTGTACTTCAAAAAGAAAAACAAGAAGCGGAACGAAAAAGAGTAGAAGCGCAAGGTATTGCCGATTATCAACATATTATTTCGATGGGACTAACCGACAAACAATTGCAATACGAATCTATAAAAGCACAAAAAGAATTAGCTGCATCACCCAATACCAAGATTATTTTTATGAATGGAAAAGGGAATACGCCAGTTATTCTTTCTGATAAATAAAAAAAAAAGACCTTAAGAGAATAGAAAAAAGAAAAAAGACTTGTAGTAAGCTGCGTTTTTTGTCTTTATTCTATTCTCTATTTTCTAACATCTAAATTTTAAACATGGAATTACCTAAATTTTTACTAGGAGACAACACTGATTTTCCCGAAGATATTTTTATCATTCACCTAGATTATCCTCGATTTATTATCAATCTGAAAGATGATGAAGTGGAGTTTATGGAAGAAGCCGAAGACCTTGACGAAGCCGAATTAAACGCCGAAATGGAAGGGTTAATAGAACTTGCCAATGCGTTTTATGATCGAGAAATGGAACTTTACGAAAAAGAGTAATATTGGGTTTGAAGAATTGATTTCAAAAATAGTTTAGAAAATAGGGTAACAAATTATAATTAAATTTGATATAACCATATAATCCTAAACTTTTATAAAATGAAAAATATTAGAAAATCAATTAGTATTGCAATTGTAGCCGTATGTAGTTTTACTTTTGCACAAGCACAAGAAGATACGCAACCTGTAAAGGGAACGCATATTAAAGATGCTCAGCTTGCTCCTGCAAAACGAGTTACGGCATCTCCTTCTCCTGATAATCAAGAGGCATCAACCGATAGAAAAGGCTGGGACGGAAGTATAAAAGGAAAAAATACTGAAATTGAAATTGATTCAGAAAAAAAAGGATTGAATGCGGTAAATGTAAAAAAGAGTAATGCTGATTCCTCTTATAAAGATGGAGAGGACACAGTATCACATACAAGACCAGGAAATCACAAACCAGGAAAAATGGATGATTCATCGATTGTCGAAGATCAAGCCAATAATACAAAAGCTACAGAAGCAAATAATGGAAGAACAACAATTCCTACTGAAAATAAAGATTCAGATAATAAACAAAAACAATATGTAGGACACGTAACTTTGATGAAATAAATTTATTTTTCAAAATACTTTTCCAATAATAATTGAGCGGCTACAAAAGGTGATATTTCATCGTTTTGTACCGCTTTTTTATTGTCTTCCAAAAGTTTTTGAATTTCAGGATGATTATAAAAGTTAGTTTTTAGATGCTCATTAATGGTTTCTAACATCCAATATTGATTTTGTTCTTTTCGTTTTTCAAAGAAATAATGATTGCCTTTTGTGCGTTCAACAAATTTTTCGACTGTACCCCAAACTTCTTGAATTCCGTCATGAGTGATGGCGCTACAAGTTGATGTAGTGGGTGTCCAACCTGATTTCTTAGCCGGAAAAAGATGTAAGGCACGATTAAATTCTACTTTGGCTAAATTCGCTTTTGCAATATTATCACCATCGGCTTTATTGATGACAATTGCATCGGCCATTTCCATAATTCCGCGTTTGATTCCTTGTAATTCATCGCCAGCCCCAGAAATTTTTAAAAGTAAAAAGAAGTCCACCATGCTATGCACGGCAGTTTCGCTTTGGCCTACGCCAACAGTTTCTATCAGTATGGTATCGAAACCACAGGCTTCGCAAAGTGTAATGGTTTCGCGTGTTTTTCGAGCTACGCCACCAAGAGTATCCCCAGATGCCGAAGGACGAATGTAAGCATTGGGGTCTTTGACCAGTTCTTCCATTCGGGTTTTATCGCCAAGAATACTTCCGTGCGAAATCGTACTACTTGGATCAACGGCTAGAACAGCCACTTTTTTCCCTAAGCGGGTTAAATGTTTTCCAAAAGCTTCGATAAAAGTACTTTTTCCAACACCGGGAACCCCCGTAATGCCTATTCGGACGGATTTATTGGCGTGTGCTAAACAAGCATTGATCACCTCGTTGGCTTTCGCCAAATGATCGCTATTGGTGCTTTCGACTAATGTAATTGCTCGACTTAATGCAGCAATATTTCCGGATAAAATGCCGTCTATCAATTCTTTGGAAGAAGGTTGTTTTTTTCTAAATTGCTGAATTTGCCCAACAGAATTTAGGCTAACAATTTCTGGTGGAGCAATACCAGCTTTTTCGTGAAGTGCGGACTTTTTTATTTTTTTGTTTTCCAAAACCTAAAATCATTTTAGTAAAATTAGTGCTTAAAAATGAATTAATTAATTTTTTGAAGAAGAATTAGTCAAATGGATCTTTTGGTAAAAGTAATTTGTAATAATCATTAAATTTGGTCAACAAAAAGCCTTTTTGTCTTTGTATATTGTGAAATCTATAAATTAGTCAATATCTTTGGGGCACTTATGTTGAACTTCATTTTAATCTTCGTTTTTTTATTTCTTGGAATCATTTTCCAACATATAAAGCAGTTTCCTAAAAATTCGCACAAGGTTTTAAATTGGATTGTAATCTACATTTGTCTTCCCGCATTAGCTTTATATTATATTCCAAAAATAAAATGGAGTAATGATTTACTGTTTCCAATCTGTGTGGCTTGGATCGGTTTTATTGTCTCTTATTTATTATTTCGTTTCTTGGGAAGTAAGTTTGGCTGGTCAAAAAAACTCACAGGATGTTTGATTATATGCGCTGGATTGGGGAATACTTCATTCTTGGGATATCCTATAATCGAAGCTTTATACGGGCAAGAAGGGATGAAAACGGCGATATTAGTCGATCAACCGGGTTCTTTTGTTGTGCTCTCTACTTTAGGAATTTTGGTAGCAACCTTGTTTTCTTCAGGAAATACAAGTGGCTTTCATATTGCAAAAAAGATCCTTTTCTTTCCGCCTTTTCTAACTTTTCTTCTGGCTTGTATGATGAATGTTTTGGGTTATGATTTTCAAGATTGGATCGAATTTGTTTTGCGCAAATCAGGAAGTGCCATGACGCCTTTGGCCATGATTTCGGTGGGTTTGCAATTGCGATTTGATAGAAAAAGTCAGCATTGGCCCTTTTTAGGATTGGGACTTTTGTATAAATTAATTTTAACACCAGCCATGTTCTACTTATTGTATGTAGTATTTTTGCACCAGCATACAAAAATTATTCAAGTCGCCATAATGGAGTCAGCGATGGCACCTATGATTACCGCATGTATATTAGCATCTTCCCATGGTTTAAAACCAAGATTAACTAGCATGATGATTGGTTTTGGAATACCATTATCTTTTATCACCTTGGCTTTTTGGTATTTTGTAGTACAGTTTATTTAAAAGCTATTTTTTAGGTAAACCAATTTTTCATTCTATTATTTAATAAATATGAGTTCTTCAAGCACTACCGTTTCTCCTACAGATACTACAACAATTGTTCAAAAAACAGTATATCCTATTTTGTTTTCAATCGCATTTGCACATTTATTGAACGATTTATTGCAGTCGGTTATTCCGGCTTCGTATCCTATTCTAAAAGGAAACTTCCATTTAACGTTTACACAAATCGGATTGATTACCTTGTCCTATCAAATGGCAGCTTCTATTTTGCAACCCCTGGTGGGATTATACACGGATAAAAAACCAAAGCCTTTTTCTCAAATATTCGGCATGCTTTTCACCTTGTCAGGAATTGTATCGCTTTCTTATGCATCTAGTTTTTTGATGATTATAGTTTCGGTTGTATTGGTCGGAATTGGGTCTTCTGTTTTTCATCCGGAAGCCTCTCGAATCTCTTTTTTGGCATCGGGTGGAAAACGGGGTTTGGCACAATCTATTTTCCAATTGGGTGGAAATGCAGGAACGGCGATGGGACCTTTGTTAGTGGCTTTGATTGTAGTTCCTAATTCACAATTTTATATTATTTGGTTTGTTGTATTCGCAATTATTGGCTTGATGGTTTTGAGTAGAATTGCACTGTGGTACCAAAATCATTTAAGTTTGAGAAATACTAAAAAAGCAGTTATCGATTTGCCCAATCTATCGCGAACTAAAATAATTGTTTCGGTGGGGCTATTGATGATTTTGATCTTTTCGAAATTCTTTTATATGTCAAGTATGACGAGTTATTTTACGTTTTACTTAATCGAAAAATTTCATTTATCTGTTCAAGATGCCCAATTTTATTTGGTTTTATTTCTTGGCGCTTGTGCAGTAGGAACTTTAATTGGCGGACCTCTCGGCGATCAGTTTGGACGTAAATATGTAATTTGGTTTTCGGTACTCGGAGCGGCGCCATTTACCTTATTGTTGCCTTTCGTCGATTTGTTTTGGACAGGGGTTTTGTCAGTGGTAATTGGGATTATTATTTCCTCGGCATTTCCTGCAATCATAGTTTATGCGCAAGAATTATTGCCAAAGAAACTCGGAATGGTTTCCGGACTTTTTTACGGATTTGCTTTCGGAATGGCTGGTTTAGGCTCTGCTTTATTGGGCAATTTAGCCGATCATACGAGTATTACTTATGTCTATCATATTTGCGCCTACTTGCCTTTGATAGGGATTATTGCTTTCTTTTTGCCTAATTTAAAAAAGAAAAAAGCGATTAGTTAAAACAGATAATTTTATTCTTTTCTTGAATTATTTTGGGATTTATTGTTTGTGCTGCGCACGCAAAGAAACGCTAACTGTTGTGAGAAGTTTTTTATTCAGGTTTTATTTTTACGATTTTATTGTCTCGCAAAATAACAAGTTCACTGTTTTTAGACTTTTTAAATTCTAAAAGTTTTTCATACACTTTTTCAAGTCCTTTTAGAATTTTATTTTTTTCTTCAATTTGAATTTCTATTGTTGTCATAGTATTTTTTTAATAGGTTAAACTTCTCTTGGTTTGCAATATTTAATAAACCATCAATTTGTTTGTCAGCTAAGAGTTCATGTTTTCCCTCGGAATTATCAAAAATCAAAGTGCCGTCGACAATTGGAAGATAAATATCGAATAAATTTTCAATTCCTCTAATGTATCTTCTTTCAATAATTTCAGGTTGAATGTTGTGTCCACCTTCTGAAACTCTTGTTTTTACTCGTTCCTTAGCCAATTCAATGTTTTGAAGCCAAAAGAAAAGCAAGGTTACTCGATATCCTTTTTCTTTTGCTTCAATAATTTTGTTTTTATAACTTCTTGTTGACAAAGTAGTTTCAAAAGCAAAATTTTGGTTTTCAAAAAGCAATTCATTGATTCTGTTTAACATTATTCGTCCTGCTTCAAACGAGACTTTTTCGGGCTGAAAAGGTGATAATCCTTTTGCAATTTCGTCAGCATTGACAAATTCTTTACAATCCAAAATCTCAGGTAAAATTATAAACGATGCAGTAGTTTTACCTGCTCCGTTACAACCTGCGATTATGTAAAGTTTTTTGTCATTCATACTTGCAAATTTACAAATTATTTCTGTTTGTTTTTCAGAAATCGAAAGTGAGTGGAAACGCTTTTTTTTTAATGGATACTTCGCTCAGCGTTGGAATTACTCCTGGTTTAGCTATATGCACTGTAAACGCTACGATTTGTTTCTGAATTTAAGTAGGTGCTCGATGCAATCGAGCACCAGATGGAATTCGTCTATCCAATTGACTGTCGCGAAACGTACAAAATAAGCACCTTCTTTTTCGTGACCCGAGCGATAGCGAATAGGCGAAGCAAATTTATATTTTCGACTCATTTTCTTTTTTGTAAATATAAATATTCATAAAACAACAAACTACAACTTTTTTAGGGTTGTAGTTTGTTTTGTTTGCTCAATTTTGTGGGTACGAGCTTGAAGCTCGCACTAGCGCTGGGTTGACTTATTCACTAATTCTGATATTCCTTGTAAAAAAAACCAAATCCCTAAAACTATTGAGAGAATAGGTTTTTTATCATTTACGGATAAGACCATTACAGTAGGAATAAAAAATGAAAGACTGGCTACGATTCTCAGAAATAGTGGAATATAAGCTCCGATTAAATCTAATACTAAAGAAGTCAATAAAATTAAAATGAATAAAATAAAAAGAACCTGTAC
>CAILTC010000196.1 GCA_903837025.1 uncultured Bacteroidota bacterium
AAAACATTTCCAGAACAACCGTTGACTTTCACTGTTGAAGAAAATAGCACAATCGAAATTAGCTCTAATTCAGGAAAATATGCTTTGGCTTATGCGCCTGGTGAGGAGTTTCCAAAAGCGGTAAATCTTGATGAACCTTCGGTGACTTTAGTTCCTGCTGATGTTTTGGCAACAGCCATCAGCAAAACTATTTTTGCAGCAGGAAACGATGATTTACGCCCAGTAATGTCTGGGGTTTTCTTCCAATTTTCGCCGCAAGGATTAATATTTGTAGCCACTGATGCTCACAAATTAGTAAAATATGCCCGTACGGATGTAACTGCTTCGGAAGTAGCGGATTTTATCATGCCAAAGAAACCATTGACTATCTTAAAAAATATTCTTGGTGCTTCGGATGCAGAAGTAAAAATAGAATACAACGACTCGAATGCTACTTTTTCTTTCGATAATTATGTTTTAATGTGCCGATTGATCGATGGAAAATATCCAAATTATGAAGCGGTAATTCCTAAAGAAAATCCAAACAAATTGATGATTGACCGTTCTCAGTTTTTGAGTTCTGTTCGTCGTGTTGCGATTTTCTCTAACAAAACAACTCACCAAATTCGATTAAAAATTGCTGGTGCCGAATTGAATATATCTGCCGAAGATATTGATTACTCGAACAAAGCTGAGGAAAGATTGACGTGCGATTATCAAGGGGACGATATGCAAATAGGGTACAATTCTCGTTTCTTGACCGAAATGTTGACGAACTTACAATCAGACATGATTATGCTTGAAATGTCATTGCCAAATAGAGCCGGAATCCTAACTCCTGTTGACGGATTAGAAGATGGTGAAACCGTGACCATGCTTGTTATGCCTGTAATGTTGAATAATTAATTTCATAATTCAGAAGAATAAATTACAATAAAAACTAACCAACCAAAACCATTTTATTTAAAAAAAACCGTCTCGTGACTAAACGAGGCGGTTTTTTTGTTGGAGTGTAAATAGCTGTTATTCGTGCATTGCCAGAATTGGAATTTCTAAACCATTCGAGAATTTTTGGACTAAACTTGGTCTAAACAATTCTATAAAAAAGTTTCTTTTATAAGTAATCATAGCCAAAACATCAATTTCTTTATAGAGAATAAAATCGATTATTGTTTCCTGAACCTCATCACTTGGAATTACCGAAAACACGATTGGTTCGGCAGCAAACTCTTCTTCCCACTGTTTGATTGTCGTTTCTGAAACATCCGAATGGCTCGTTTTTACATATAAACACCGTACTTTGGCCTCTGTTTTTTTGGCGATTTTCAGCAACTCTTTTAAGGCTTTTTTATCTTTAGGTCTGTATCGAGTTGTAAAACCTATCGTTTCTATTTTTTTATACTTTGCTTCAATAGGAACGCTTAAAACAGAAACATCTACCGCCGACATAACAGTTCCCGTATTGGTTCCCATAAAAAAAGCTTCCCATCCTGTTGCTCCAGAAGTTCCCATCACAATAAAATTGATTTCATCTTCTTGGATCGATTTTTTAATATTATAAAGCAAACTACCATCCATAAGCCTGTGGCTCAATTTTATATGGTCTAGTTTCCGTTCTTCGGCAATAGCACGCAACTTAGGAATTTCGTCCTTAAACACATCAAATTGGGATAATTGAACCGAATCAAAAATGACATTATAATTTTCGGGAAAAAACTGATTGTCATACACCGGAAATTCAAAGGAGTGTAGTAAAATAAGTTCTCCATTGACTATTTTTGCAAATTCCAAAGCATGAATAAAAGCATTATTGGCAACTTCGGAAAAATCTGTGGGAAACAATATCTTTTTCATTTTGGGTATGATTTAAAGTTGTTTGTCTATCAAAGATAGTTAAAAAAGCAAAACATAAATATAGAGCCTCAGGTATTTAGACTATTCTTAACAATTAATTGAAGCCGAGTTCATTTTAAAATTGATACTCATCAAGAATTATTAACTTTGCAGCCAAGAAAAATAAATATGTTATACAACGATTCTATAGTAGCACTTGCTACACCTTCCGGAGCCGGAGCCATCGCGATAATCCGAATCTCTGGTGAGGAGGCAATTGCTATTGGAAACTCCGTTTTTCAATCCATCAAAGGAAAAGATCTGACGAAACAAAAATCCCATACTTTGCATCTGGGTCATGTGATCGATAATCAAAAAACGCTTGACGAAGTTTTGGTTTCCATTTTCAAAGGGCCTCACTCCTACACTGGCGAGAATACTATAGAAATTTCCTGTCATGGTTCTACTTATATCCAACAGCAAATTATTCAATTATTGCTTCGAAAAGGCTGTCGGATGGCAAACCCTGGCGAATTTACTTTGAGAGCTTTCTTAAACGGAAAACTCGATTTATCACAAGCCGAAGCCGTTGCCGATTTAATTTCATCTGATAACGAAGCTTCGCACCAAATCGCCATGCAGCAAATGCGGGGTGGATTTTCGAATGAAATAGCCAAACTTCGAGAAGAATTATTGAATTTTGCTTCGCTAATAGAACTCGAATTAGACTTTGCCGAAGAGGATGTGGCTTTCGCCGATAGAACGCAATTTCATGAATTATTAAACCGAATTGAATTCGTCCTCAAACGCTTAATCGATTCCTTTGCCGTAGGAAATGTCATCAAAAACGGAATTCCAGTTGCCATTGTAGGTGAACCTAATGTAGGAAAATCGACTTTGTTGAATGCTTTATTAAACGAAGAACGCGCCATTGTTTCGGAGATAGCAGGTACAACGCGTGATACTATCGAAGACGAATTGGTGATTGGTGGCATTGGCTTTCGATTCATAGACACTGCGGGAATCCGAGAAACCGAAGATGTTGTAGAAAGCATTGGAATTAGAAAAACGTTCGAAAAAATAGAACAAGCGCAGGTTGTCTTGTTATTAGTTGATGGCTATAAGTTGATGGTTGATGGTTTGCAATCCATTAAAATAGAAATTGAAAAATTAAAAAATCAATATCCTTTAAAACCACTAATTGTAATTATCAATAAAAAAGATATGATTTCGGATGAAATGATGTCTTTTTTCGAAAAAGAACTAACAACCAACAACCAACAACTTACAACTCTATTTATTTCTGCTAAACAAAACTTAGGAGTTGAGGAACTAAAAAATCAATTGTTGTCATTTGTAAATACTGGTGCTTTGCGCAACAACGAAACGATTGTGACAAATACTAGACATTATGATTCCTTGTTGAAAGCCTTGGATGAGATCCAAAGAGTGAAATATGGGCTAGAAACTAATTTGTCTAGCGACTTGATGGCGATAGATATTAAAGAAGCTTTGTATCATTTTGGAATGATTACAGGCCAGGTAACTAATGATGAATTATTGGGAAATATATTTGCTAATTTCTGTATCGGAAAGTAACGATCAACTAAAATAATTAACTAAAACATCCAATTGACATACACTGAGAACTGAGGAGAAGAATGACAAAATAGAATATTGCTTTTAATCTAAATGATAGAATTTATTAATTAAATAGCGAAAAAGAATAAATAGCACACTTGCAGCTACAGCTAATGAAATTATAAAACTGATCAGATTTAAAATAATATTTGGAATAAAACTCAGTCTAGGATGGGTAAAATAAGGCTCACGATGAAGTTTTTCGCGAATGTTTTGTTTTACTATTTTAATTTTCTCTTTAATAATTAAGTGTTTTAAAGATTATCAGTAAATAAAAATCTTAATGTGCTTGAATTACTCTTTTTTATAAACACGTTTAACAACTCTAAATTAGACAATTAATTTAACATATAAGGGTTTAAATAAAAAACATTTAATATGAGGCTCCTACTCTAATCCCAAAAAAGCTAATTCAAATAACTCTTTTTTTTTGTATTTACTTTATAGGTATTGTCAATACAATCTGAAATTAATAAATATAATATTGTTATCCTGGCAACGAGAACCCAAAATTCACCGCGTTTTTTTTGTAAAGAAATATACAGTTGTTGCCAGAAACAATATTCAATTCGTACGAAAAAATCAAGCTTTGAAATTATATTTCATTGCTCTATTTTTTTTTATAGATCCTATTAGTTTTATGCTATTATACTCCTAAATTAAATCCCCTTTATCCAAAAACATCCTGATACCATTTTATCCGCTTTACATTTATGAAAGGAATACCTATCGTCAAAGGTATAAATTGCTATAGTCTTAATTTTAAGTTCGGCGGCAGCACGAAAAATACGTATTGCAATCTCTCCGCTATTTACAACAAGTAATTTAGAAATTATTTTCATTTTATAGGTTAGTATTTATGTATTAAAGACAATAAAAACAATTCAATAAGGCTACAAAAACTAAATTGAATCACTATATTTTTAGTTCATTAAACAAATCAATCAGTTTTTTATCAGAGGGTCTTGGCGCATCCGCAGCAATAATATTTCCTTTTGGGTCGATTAATATAAATCTTGGAATGGCATCTATTTTATAGTCTTTCATAAAACTAGAATCAAAAGCGGCATCAGAAAATAACTGAATACCAGCAAGATCCTTTTCTTGAATCATTTTTTTCCAAGTATCATGGGCTTTAGCAATATCTGCGGATATGCTCACAAAAGCAATATTTTTATTGTGATATTCTTTTTCGACTGCTTTTAGAGCTGGAATCTCTGCTTTGCATGGACCGCACCAAGTTGCCCAAACATCTATATATACATATTTGCCTTTTAAATCGTCTAAGGAAGTAGTTCCTCCGGTATTATTTTCGAAATTTTTGAATTTTGGAGATACTTTACCTTTAGCCAAAACTTCATTCATGTATTTTTTCTTCTCATAACTACCCGAAATATAAGTTGTAAAACCATCAATATTCTTAACTTGCTCAGCTATAAAAGCTGGATCAAGTTTTTTTGCTTTATGTAGTTCAAGTTTCAAATTTTTATTGATACCTGTCATTATTTTGTCAAAAGCAGCTTTGGGCATGCTGAATAATGATTCATTATTTTGGACATCCTCTACTAAAAGGGCATTTTTAGCTAAATAATTATTGGGTTCGGCGCCAATCCCTGAATACTTTATAGTTTCATCGAACTGTTTCGTATCTAGTGCCATTTTCAAATTAAAGCCATTTTCTAAGAAAACCGTTGTAGATTCTTTTCCATCAAACAAATTATAATAGCCTCGCGAAACATTTAAGGTGTCAGAAAAAGAACCATCTATATTCACACTAATTTTTTTAGTGAATTTCCTTGACCGCAAGAGTAATGAATCCGAGTTTTTACTTGTAATTTTTCCCGAAAAAGTCATGTGCTTTTTTTGTGCTGTAACTTGAACCGATACCATTGCTACAGTAATACTTAATACCCAAATTAATTTTTTCATTTTATTATTGTTTAAAATTAGAAATACTTTTTTTCAACCATGACAAATACGCTCTTACATCCGGATTATATGCTGAGGCCTCATTTAATTGTTTGCCGTTAGTGTCTACCAAAACATAAAAGGGTTGTGCATTGGTTTTATAGGTAATCGTTTGAAATTCACTCCATTTTTGCCCAATATATTTTATTTTCTTGCCCGTAATTTTAGAAATTATTTGCTCGTTTACGGGTAATTCTCTTTTATCATCTACGTACAAAGAGATTAAAACCAAATCTTCATTTAGAATTTTCAATACCTGAGGATCTGACCAGACGTTATCTTCCATTTTTCGGCAATTCACGCAAGCATGTCCCGTAAAGTCAATCATAACTGGTTTTCCTATTTTTTTTGCATAGGCAATCCCTTTGTCATAATCGGTAAAAGCGATAATGTTATGAGGTCCCAATTCTGCACCTTCGGGCAAGGTTGCTTTTGATTCCTCCGAAACCGAACTATTTCCTAGACCGTTTGGCATTTCGCTATAATTTAATGGCGGTGGAAATCCACTTATCAACTTCAATGGGGCACCCCAAATTCCTGGAATTAAATAAATAGTAAACGACAAAACGATAATCCCAAGACTTAATCTTCCTACGCTAATGTGCGTTAAGGGACTATCATGAGGCAAATGAATTTTTCCAAATAAATAAAAAGCCAAGGTTGCAAAAAGACCAATCCAAATGGCTAAGAATGTTTCGCGTTCCAGCCAATGCAATTGCAAAACCAGATCGGCATTAGATAAGAATTTAAAAGCCAAAGCCAATTCTAGAAAACCCAAAACGACCTTCACCGTATTTAACCAACCGCCAGATTTTGGTAAAGAATTGAGCCAGCCCGGAAAAGCCGCAAAAAGAGTAAATGGTAAGGCTAAGTGGAAAAACCGGTCAAATTGATCACCACTTTCCAGTCTAAATTGACCACCAGT